>NZ_JBXAST010000083.1:0-9753 GCF_058809645.1 Azospira sp. MPR-E4
CCCCCGGTATTCGGCGTCGTCCTGGCCGGGGGCCTGGGCCGCCGCATGGGCGGGGCCGACAAGGGCCTGCTGCCCTGGCGCGGCCGGCCCCTGGCCCAGGGCATCGCCGCCCGCCTGGCGCCCCAGGTGGAGGCCGTGGCCATCAACGCCAACCGCAATGCGGAGGCCTACGCCGCCTTCGGCTACCCCCTGCTGCCCGACCTGCTGCCGGACTACCCCGGCCCCCTGGGCGGCTTCCACGCCGCCCTCAGCGCCAGTCCCCAGCCCCTGGTGATGCTGGTGCCCTGCGATTCCCCGGACTTCCCTGCAGACCTGGTGGCGCGCCTCCGCCACGCCCTGCTCGAGGCCGACGCCGAGGTGGCCGTGGCCCGGACCGGGGAGCGGCGCCACTCCGTCTTCTGCCTCTGCCGCCGGGAGCTGGCGGCGGACCTGGCGGCCTGGGTGGCCGAGGGCCGCCACAAGGTGGGGGAATGGCAGGACAGCCGCCGCCTGGTGCTGGTGGATTTCCCCCATCCCGAGGATTTCCGCAATTGCAATATCCGAGAAGATTTATTGGGTTAAGACGCTTTATTGACAAAAAGGGTTGAATTTTCCTGGTCTCCCGTTACCATCCCGTTGCAGCGCCCCCCGTCGGGGGATGCCCCCACGAGGTCGGAAAAACGGCCGTCGGACCCGAAAAAACAAGAATCGCCCCAAGAACACCGCTTCGTTTTGAGTAAATCCCTAATGACCTCGGCCACCCTCTCCTGCCTGCGCCCCCTGCTGGACGTCAATCAAGCCTGGTCGGCCCTGGAACTGGGGCCCCGGGGCATCGGCCTGGCCGCCAGCAGCCAGCTTTTCGCCCACGGCCAGAACCAGCCCCAGCCCTCGCCCCTGCCCTGGCTGGTGCCCTTGAGCGGTACGGACCTCAACCACAGCGGCCTGGCCCGCCAGCTGCCGCCGCAACAGGTCTCCCTGCTGCTGCCGGCGGAGGTCTGGCTCGATGCGGCCGGCGCCGCCCGCTGCCAGGAACTGGCCAAACAGGGTTACCGCCTGGGGGCCGACGTGGATTCGGCCCCGGCCCTGGAACAATGCGCCGAGGCCGGCGCCCAGCTGCTGCGCCTGGATGCGGCCACGGCCCGGGAGAATGTCTCCCCGGTGCTGCTCAACCGGCTCAAGGAAAAGGGCCTGACCCTGGTGGCCGACGGCGTCAGCAGCCACGACCTCTTCGTCTGGTGCGGCGCCCGGGGCTTTACCCTGATGAGCGGCGAATTCGTGCCCCAGCCGGAGGAATGCCCCACCTCCCCGGCGGACCCGACCAAGCTGCGCCTGCTCAAGCTGCTCTCCCTCATCGTCCAGGACGCGGACACCCGGGAGATCGAGGAAATGATCAAGCAGGAGCCCAAGCTCTCCTACAACCTGCTGCGCCTGGTCAATTCCGTTTCCGTCGGCGCCACCACCAAGATCACCAGCTTCGCCCAGGCCATCACCCTGCTCGGCCGGCGTCAGCTGCAGCGCTGGCTGCAACTGCTGATCTACGCCAACCAGTTCAACGCCGGCAGCCAGCCCAATCCCCTGATGCCCCAGGCCGCCCTGCGCGGCCGCCTGGTGGAACTGATCGCCCTGGCCGCCCATCCGGAGGCGGCGGAGGACACGGACTTCCACGACTGCGCCTACATGGCCGGAGCCTTCTCCCTGCTCGACGTGCTGCTGCACCTGCCCATGGACAGCGTGCTGGCGGCCCTGCCTCTGGCCGACGAGGTGGCCGAGGCCGTGGGCCGCCACCAGGGCCCCCTGGGCGACGCCCTGTCCCTGGTGGAAAGTCTGGAACGGGGCCTGCCGGCGCCGGATACGGCCCTCCTGGAAAAGCTGCGCCTGCGCGGCGACGCCTTGGGCCAGCTGCAGGTGGACGCCCTGGCCTGGGTCAGCCACATCGACGTGGCCTGAGGCAGGCGGCAGAACCATGGCTCCCGACCAGGGCAACTCCTTCCTTCCCCATCTGGGTGGCGGCGCCACCGATTTCGAGCTGGCTGGCCAGCTGTGCTACGCCCTGCTGCTGCGGGAAGGCGAGATTCCCGTGGCCCAGCTGGAGGCGATGTGCCGCAGCGCCATGGCCAGCCCGGAAGGCACGCTGTACCTGGCCAACGGGGATGGCACCCTGGAACTGCCCGCCAGCGCCGGCCCCTGGCAGGCCCTGCTTGAAGAAGCCCGCCGCTCGGGCACCGTGGCCACCCGGCCCGACGCCCTGGCCTGTCCCCTCACCTTCCGCGACATGCTGCTGGGGCTCCTCGCCGTGGGCGGCAAATCCGAGGGCTACAGCGCCCTGGAACACCGCCGTTTCGGCGACCTGGCCGCCCTCCTGGCCGGTGCCCTGCATGCCCGCCAGGCCTTCAATCTGCGCCAGGAAGACCTGGCCCGCATGGAAGCCAAGGTGGAGGAGCAGAGCCAGATCCTCGACCACATCCACGACTCGGTCATCACCATGGACCTGTCCGGCTACATCATGGGCTGGAACAAGGGGGCCGAGCGCCTGTTCGGCTACACCGCCGCCGAGGCCGTGGGCCGGCACATCCTCTTCCTCTATGCCGACGACGGCAGCGAGACCCTGGAGGAGGAGGACGACCTCTTCTACAACGCCTTCCTCGACCACGGCCGCCGGGAATTCGAGGTGCGCCGGCGCAAGAAGTCGGGCGAGGTGTTCTGGGCCAGCGTCTCCCTTTCCCTGTCGCGCAACGAGGCCGGCGAACCGGCGGGCCTCATCGGCTACCTGGTGGACATCACCAACCAGCTGGAGCGGGAAGAGAAGCTGCGCCTGCACGCCAAGATTTTCGAGCACAACAGCGAGGCGGTGATCGTCACCGACGCCATGCAGCGGGTGCTGTCGGTGAACAAGGCCTTCTGCGACATCACCGGCTTCAGCGAGGCCGAAGTGCGCATGAGCCTGCCGGCCCTGCTGCAGCCGACCCGGGACGACCCCAACCTGGCGGCGGAAATCCAGGTGGCCCTGGCCTCCTCCGGCGCCTGGCAGGGCGAGCTGTGGGACCGGCGCAAGAACGGCGACACCTATCCGGTATGGGTCTCCATCAGCTCGGTGAAAAACACCCGGGGCATCCTCAGCCACTACTTCCTGGTCTTCTCCGACATTTCCGAGCGCAAGGAGGCGGAACGGCAGATCTACCGCCTGGCCTACTACGACGCCCTCACCGGCCTGCCCAACCGTTCCCTGCTGTTTTCCCTGCTGGAACAGGCCCTCATCGAGGCCCAGCGCAACCAGACCCACGGTGCCGTGCTGTTCGTGGACCTGGACCGTTTCAAGACCATCAACGATTCCTTCGGCCACGCCCCCGCCGACGCCCTGCTCAAGGAAGTGGCGCGGCGCCTGCAGGAGACCCTGCGGGCCGAGGACGTGGTGGCGCGCCTGGGCGGCGACGAATTCATCGTCGCCCTGTTCGACATCACCAAGCGGGAACACGCCGCCCTGGTGGGGCAGAAAATCCTCGATGCCCTGGCCGAGCCTTTCCAGATCGAACACCACGAGGTGCTGCTCACCGCCAGCATCGGCATCGCCGTCTTCCCCGACGACGGCCGCGACGCGGAAACCCTGCTGCGCAACGCCGACACCGCCATGTACCGGGTCAAGCAGACCAGCGGCGGCCCCCTCTTCTATTCCCAGGAAATGAACCTGCGCTCCCTGGAGCGCCTGAAGCTGGAAGGGGCCCTGCGCAAGGCGGTGGAGCGCCAGGAATTCCGCCTCTACTACCAGCCCCAGGTGGAGCTGGCCACGGGCCGCATCGTCGGCGCCGAGGCCCTGATCCGCTGGCACCATCCGGAACAGGGCATGATCCCGCCCACCGCCTTCATTCCCCTGGCGGAGGAGACGGGCCTCATCGTCAGCATCGGCGCCTGGGTCCTGGACGCGGCCTGCCGCCAGGGCCGCCTGTGGCGCGAGGCCGGCTACGAGGACCTGACCATCGCCGTGAACCTGTCGCCGCGCCAGTTCCGCCCCGGCCTCTCCCAGCTGGTGAACGAAACCCTGGAACGGCACGCCTTCCCCGGCGAGAACCTGGAGCTGGAAATCACCGAGGGCATGCTCATGCACAACTCGGAGGCGGTGATCCAGATGCTGGAGGACTTCCACCAGGCCGGCGTGCGCCTGGCCCTGGACGACTTCGGCACCGGCTATTCCAGCCTGGCCTACCTGAAGAAATTCCCCATCGACAACCTGAAGATCGACCGGTCCTTCGTCAGCGGCATCCCCCACGACGGCGACGACTCGGCCATCGCCAAGGCCATCATCAGCATGGCCAAGAACCTGCGCCTGCTGGTCATCGCCGAAGGGGTGGAGACGGAGGAGCAGCTCGACTTCCTGCGGGCCGCCGGCTGCGACGAAATCCAGGGCTACCTGTTCAGCCCGCCGGTGCCGGTGGAGGATTTCCAGCTGCTGCTGGAACGCAACAACGGTTGACGCAAAAACGCCGGGCACTGCCCGGCGTTCTTCTTTGCGGCTGAGACTGTTGCCTCAGGCGGCGTCGGCCTGGTCGTCCGTCTCCGGGTCGCCCAGGGACAGCAGCACCTTGTCCACCCGGTTCTTGTCCATGTCCACCACCTCGAAGCGCCAGCCGGCCAGGTGGAAATGGTCGGCTTCCACCGGCACCCGGCCCAGCTGGTGCATGACCAGGCCGCCCAGGGTGTGGAAGGCGTTCTCCTCTTCCCCCGGCAGCTCTTCCTTGACCTCCAGCACCGACTTCAGGCGCTCGATGGAAAGGCCGCCGTCCATCAGGTAGGAACCGTCCTCCCGCTCCACCACGTCCTGCTCGCCGTCGTCGTCCTGGCTCGGCATGTCGCCGACGATGGCGGCCAGCACGTCGTTGAGGGTGACCAGGCCCTGCACCTCGCCGTATTCGTCGATGACCAGGGCGAACTGGGCCCGGTTGCGGCGCAGGGATTCCAGCAGGTGGGTGGTGGTGACGCTCTCCGGCACATAGACCGGCGGCCGCAGGGCCTTGCGCACGTTGAAGGGGGCGTTCTCCAGCACCGGTTTGAGCAGGTCGCCCCGCTGCAGGATGCCCAGCACCCGGTCCAGGCCGTCCTGGCAGACCACCACCCGGGCGTAGGGGCACTCGGCCACCTGGCGCCGCACCTCGGCCTCGGATTCGGCCAGGTCCACCAGGTACATGTCCTTGCGCGGCGTCATGATGGCCGCCACCCGCTGCTCGTCCAGGCGCAGCACGTTGGAGACGATCTCCTGTTCGCTCTCATGGAAGACGCCGGCCTCGGCGCCCTGGCCCATGAGCACCTTGATCTCGTCGTCGGTCACCGGCGGCTCATCGCTGCGGCGGGCGCCGAAGAGGCGCAGGATGGCGCCGCTGGAAGCGGAGAAGAGCCATACCAGGGGCGCCGTCAGGCGCGACAGCCAGCCCATGGGCCGGGCCACCAGGGAGGCGATGCCCTCGGGGCCGAGCAGGGCCAGTTGCTTGGGCACCAGTTCGCCCACCACCACCGACATGTAGGTGAGCAGGACCACGGTCAGGGAGAGGGCGATGACCCGGGCCGATTCGCCCAGCAGGGGAAACTGGGACAGCCATTGGGTCAGGGGATCGGCCAGGGCCGCCTCGCCGACGGCGCCGCTGAGGATGCCGATGGAGGTGATGCCGACCTGGATGGTGGAGAGGAAACGGGAAGGTTCGCTATGCAGTTTCAGCGCCGCGGCGGCGCCCTGGCTGCCGTCCTCCGCCATCCGCTGCAGGCGGGCTTTGCGCGAGGACACCACGGCAATTTCGGACATGGCGAAAATGCCGTTCAAAACAATCAACAACAGGATGATGCCTAGATCCATACAGGGCCGCGACCACCGTTTCCGGAGCGGCTCGGGGGTGAAGAAGGCGTGAAGATAGCATTTTTCCCGCCTTTCCCGCTATCTTGCCCGCCCGATCGACGCCGAAGCCCGTGGATAAAGGGGTTGCGGGGGAGTCACACCTTGGCCGCAGAGGACACAGAGAGCACAGAGGGTTTCTTTCTTCGTTGCCGGCGCCTAGCTAGGCCTCCGGTTCCCTTCGACAACAGCCCGGGTTACCGCCTTTTCTCTGTGCCCTCTGTTGCCAAGCCTTTCCCGCCTCAAACCCCCAGATACTTGAGATGGCTACCGCAGCCTGCCTGGCAATCGGTGCTGCCGAAGCCCGGGATCAGCACTTCTCCCGGCATGTTGCGGTTGATCTGGCATTCGGGCTCGTCGAAGAGGCGGGTGCCCACCACCTGCACGCCGGGGGCGGTGAGCAGGTAGTCGATGTGCCAGTGCAGCAGCTTGTGGGGCGAGAGATGGCGGGCCAGGCGGGCCGCCATGTTGCGCCGGGCCGAGCCCGTGTAGACGTAGCGGCCGGCCGAGAAGGAACAGGGGCCGAGGCGCCCCACCGTCACGGTGACGGGCTGCGCCACCTGGATCAGCAGCTGGTAGGTGGGGGGCTCCGCCTGATCGACGGTCTCGACCATTTCAGCCATGGGCGCCGACGAAGGGATTGAAGCGCCGTTCCTGGCCGAAGGTGGACATGGGGCCGTGGCCGGGAATGAACTCCACCTCGTCTCCCAGGGGGAACAGCACTTCCCGGATGGAGCGGATCAGGGTGTCGTAGTCGCCCTTGGGGAAATCGGTGCGGCCGATGGAGCCGGCGAAGAGCACGTCGCCCACCAGGGCCAGCTTGCCCGGGCGGTGGAAGAAGACCACGTGGCCCGGGGTGTGGCCGGGGCAGTGCAGCACCTCCAGGGTCTGGCGCCCCACCTGCACGCTGTCGCCGCCCTGGAGCCAGCGGTCCGGGGTGAAGCTGCGCACGTCGGGGAAGCCGAACATTTTGGATTGCTGGGGCATGCCGTCGATCCAGAACCGGTCGTCCACATGGGGCCCTTCCACCGGAATGGCCAGCTGGGCCGCCAGTTCGGCGACGCCGCCGGCATGGTCGATGTGGCCGTGGGTCACCAGGATCTTTTCCAGGGTGACGCCGTGCTTCTCGGCCACGGCCAGGATGCGGGGCAGGTCGCCCCCCGGGTCCACCGCGGCTCCCCGCATGGTCTCGGGGCACCACAGCAGGGTGCAGTTCTGTTCGAAGGGAGTGACGGGGACGATGGCGTAGTTCATGGCGCAAGCCTGGTTCGTTGAAGGGGCGTCAGGGGACATCAAGGGGCGACGGGCAGATCGTCGGCGCAGGGGGCGGCGACGCAGCGGGGTTCCCGCTGGGCGATGATGGCGGCCTGCAACTGTTCCAGGGCCGCCAGCAGGGCCCGCCCATGGCGGCGCAGCTGGGGGATGACGGCCTTGGCGGCCCGGGCGTCGCCGGCCTGCAGCTGGGCCGCGGCGGCCCTGGCCAGGGCATGGACCTCCCGGTGGGGAGCGTCCAGCGCCCCATAGGCGGCCAGGTCGCCGTAGTTCTGCTGGCCGCTGCCCAGGTACCAGATGCCGAAACGGCAGCGGGTGGGATCGGCCAGGTCGGCGGGCAGGCACTCCGCGTCGCCCTCCTCCAGGGCCTGGATGACGGTGTCGATCCAGCGCCGGTGCTCGACCTGGGCCGCCACCAGGGGAAAATCCTCCCGCAGCCACTGCTGGGACGCCACCTCGACCCAGCGCGGATCGGGCTCGAAGGAGGCGGCCCAGGCGGGCACCTCCGCCGCCGGCATGGGGCGGGCGATGGCATAGCCCTGGGCATGGATGCAGCCCAGGCGCAGCAGCATGACCCCGTGCTCGACGGTTTCCATGCCTTCGGCGACCACGCTGCGCTGGAAGGCGGAGGTCAGCCCCACCACACCCTCGACGATGGCCAGGGCCTCCGGGTCGTGCAGCATGTCGCGCACGAAGGACTGGTCGATTTTCAGGGTGCGGGCCGGCAGGCTCTTGAAATAGGAGAGGGAGGAATAGCCGGTGCCGAAGTCGTCCAGGGCGAAGCCCACCCCCAGGCGCTGGCAGGCGGCGATGACCAGGCTTACCTGGCCCACGTCTTCCAGGGCCGCGGTTTCCAGGATTTCCAGTTCCAGCAGCCGCGGCGGCACCGCCGGATGGCGCTCCAGGGCCCGCTGCAGGCGGGGCAGGAAGTCGGGCTGCTGCAGGTGGCGGGCGGCGATGTTGATGCTCACCGGATAGTCCCAGCCCAGGGCCTGCCAGGCTTCCAGCTGGGCCAGGGCGGTTTCCATGACCCAGTCGCCGATATCGACGATGAGGTCGGTCTCCTCCAGGTCCACCAGGAAGGCCGCCGGCGCCAGGATGCCCTGCTCCGGATGCTGCCAGCGGATGAGGGCCTCGAAGCCGACGATGAGGCCGGAACAGAGATTCACCTTGGGCTGGTAGTAGAGGCGGAACTGCTCCTGCTCCAGGGCGGCGCGGGCATTGACTATGGCTTCCCGCAGGCTGCGGGCCCGGCTGTCCTGCTCGGTGTCGAAGAGCTGGTAGCGGTTGCGGCCGGACTGCTTGGCGGCGTACATGGCCTGGTCGGCGTGGCGCACCAGGGTGTCGGCATCGGCATCATCCGTCGGATAGATGGTGACGCCGATGCTGCCGGAAACGCTGGCCGTCTGTCCCTGCAGGGCAAAGGGCGCGGCCAGGGAGAGCAGCAGCCGCTCCAGGATCTGTTCCAGTTCGGAGAGGGCGGTGAGGTCGTTGAGAAGCAGGACGAATTCGTCGCCCCCCAGGCGGGCCGCCGTGTCGCCGCCCCGCAGGGAACGTCGCAGGCGCTCGGCCACGTCCATCAGCAGGCGGTCGCCGGCCTGGTGGCCGTGGCTGTCGTTGATGGCCTTGAAGCCGTCCAGGTCCAGGTAGCACACCGCCAGCAGCTTGTTGCGGCGCTGGGCCTGGGCCATGGCCAGGTGCAGGCGGTCGCTCATCAGGGTGCGGTTGGGCAGGCCGGTGAGGGCGTCGTAATGGGCCAGGCGCTCCAGGCGGCGCTGGTTTTCCTTCTGCTGGGTGATGTCGGAAAAGACGCCGACGAAGTGGCTGATGCGCCCGCCATCGTCATGCACGGCGCTGACCGTCATCAGCACCGCCGTCACCGCCCCGGACTTGGTGCGGTTCCACATCTCGCCCTTCCAGAAGCCCCGCTCGGAGACCACCTGGAACAGCTGGCGGAAATAGGTACGGTCGTGGTGGCCGGAATTGAGCATGCGGGCCGGCTGGCCGATGGCTTCCTCCCGGGCGTAGCCGGTGAGTTCGCAGAAGGCCCGGTTCACCTCGATGATCAGGCCCTCCGGGTTGGTGATGAGGATGCCGTCGTGGCTGTTCTCGAACACACTCAGGGCCAGCCGGTGCTGCTCCTCCCCTTCCTTGCGGTCGGTGATGTCCCGCCCCTCGGCCAGCAGCTGCAGGGGCTGGCCCGGCTCGTCCTCCACCGACTTGAGGATGAAATCCACGTAGCGCAGGCGGCCGTCCCGGCGCATGTGGGTGACCTCGAAACGCTGGGCCTCGCCGCCCGCCGCCACCCGCTCGACGGCCTGGCGCAGGCGCTGCTGCACCAGGGGCTCATGCACCCACCAGGGCGTTTCCCAGAACAGCTGGCCCAGCACCTCGGCGGGCTGGCGGCCGATCAGGTCCAGGGCCGACTGGTTGGCCTCCAGCAGGCGCCCCTTGAGGTCCAGGATGCCGATGAACTCGCTGGTCTGGTTGAAGACGGCGCTCAGGCGCAGGCGGCTTTCCCTGAGCTGGGCGCGGATGGACTGGCCTTCCTGCAGCACGTAGTCCAGGTATTCGCTCTCCAGCTGGCTGACGATGTCGTGCTCCGACACCACGCCCACCACCTCCCCGGC
>NZ_JBXAST010000084.1:0-9360 GCF_058809645.1 Azospira sp. MPR-E4
GCCTGCCACAGGGGCGAGGGGCGGGCGTCGCTGCGCACCACCCGCAGGATGGCCTCCACCAGGGCGTCGAGCTGGTAGGGCTTGCCCACGTGGTCCACCATGCCGGCGTTGAGGCAGTTCTGCCGGTCTTCCAGGGTGACGTTGGCGGTGACGCCGATGATGGGCAGCTCCGGGTACTGGCGGCTCACTTCCCGGGCCGCGGTGTAGCCGTCCATGACCGGCATCTGGACGTCGGTGAGGAACAGCTGGAAATCCTGGGGGCCGCGTCGTTGCAGGGTTTCCACCGCCTCCAGGCCGTTCTCGACGCAGACGATGCTGGCTCCTTCCGATTCCAGCAGTTCCCGCAGCACCAGCCGGTTGGCCTGGTTGTCCTCGGCGATGAGGATGGCGATGCCGCCCAGGCGGCGCTGGGGGTCCGCCGCCGTGGTGCCGGCGGCGCACTGTCCCAGGGCCAGGGATTCCACATGGCAGGCGCGCAGGGGCCGCTCCAGGTATTGCAGCTCCGGCGCCAGGGGGCTGGGAGGGGGTAGGCAGCCGGGCTGGTGCAGCACGGCCACCCGTTCGCCCCGTTGCAGCAGGCGGCCGAGGAGGGCGGGCTCCACCTTGACGTCGGCGACGACCAGGGCCAGGCCGCTGGGGGTGGTGGCCGCGTCGCCGCCGATGATGGCGGTGGAAATGCCGTAGGCCGCCAGGGTGGCGGCCAGCTGGCGCCGGTCCTCCTGCTCGAAGCCGAGCAGGCCGACCTGCAGGGGCGGGGAGGGCTGGGCCTCGACCACGTTGTGCATGGGGATGCGGATGGAGAAGCAGGTACCCTGGCCCGGGGTGGATTCCACCTCGATGCTGCCGCCCATCATCTCCACCAGGCGCTTGGTGATGGTGAGCCCCAGGCCGGTGCCGCCGAAGCGCCGGGAGGCGCCGCCGTGGCCCTGCTCGAAGGCGTGGAAGAGGCGCCCCAGCTGCTCCCGGTTCATGCCGATGCCGGTGTCGCGGATGCTGTAGATGAGGTCCTGGCCGTCCCGCTCCTCGCGCAGGGTGATGCTGCCCTGGTCGGTGAACTTGAGCGCGTTGCCCAGCAGGTTGAGCAGCACCTGGGCCAGGCGCAGGGAGTCGCCGTCGAAGGCGGCGGGCAGGTTGTCGCTTTCCTCCACCCGCAGTTCCAGGCCCTTCTGGAAAACCGAGGCGGCCATCAGCTTGACCACGTGGTCCACCACCTCGCAGGGATTGGTGGGCTGCATCTCCAGCTTCATCTTGCCGGCTTCGATCTTGGAGAAATCCAGGATGTCGTTGATGATGCCCAGGAGGTGCTGGCCGGCGTCATGAATGCGCTGAAAGCCAATCCTGGCGCGGGATTCCGGCGTCTCCCGCTGGCCCAGCTGGGCGAAGCCGAGGATGGCATTGAGCGGGGTGCGGATCTCGTGGCTCATGTTGGCGAGGAACTCGCTCTTGATGCGGGCCAGCTGCTCCGCCGCCTCCCGCGCCGCTTCCCGGGTGGCGTCGGCCTGGCGTCGCTCGGTGATGTCCTGCAGGGTGCCCACCACCTGCAGGCGGCCCTGGCGGCGCTGCACGTCGAAGGTATCCGCCACCCAGCGGCAGGTGCCCTGCTGCAGCACCCGGTATTCGAAGAGATGGCGCCCTTCGGTGTGGAGGGCCTGGCCCATGGCCTGGGCCATGGCTTCCCGGTCCTCCGGGTGGATGGCCTGGAGGAATTCGGCGAAGCTGCCCTGGTGCAGGTCGAACAGGGTGTTGCCGCTGAGGGCCGGCAGGTGGCATTCCAGCTCCGGGTCGTATTCCCAGGCCCCCAGGCCGGCGGCGGCGATGGCCAGGCGCAGGCGGGCCTCGCTGGCCCGCAGTTCGGCGGAGCGGGATTCCACCAGCTGTTCCAGCTTGTCCCGGTGCTGCTCCAGTTCCACCTGGGTCTGGCGCAGGGCCTGCTCGGCCTGCTTCAGCTCGCTGACGTCGGTGAGGCTGGCGACGATGCCGTCGATCTGGCCGTTCTGCATCAGGGGCTGGTAGCGCAGGCTGATGTGATAGGTGCCCCGGCCGGGCCGGTCCACCGACAGCTGGAAACGCACCGACTGGCCTTGCAGCGCCGCCTGCAGGTGGGGCAGGGCCTTCTCGAAGCGGTCCGCCGGCAGCAGCTCCTGCAGGGCCAGGCCGCGGATGCTCTCCGGCGTGTGGCCGAGGAATTCGGCGAATTCCCGGTTGCACAGGCACACCCGCAGGTCCCGGTCGTAGATGGCTAGGCCGTCGCCGGCGTTGAGCACCAGCTGCTCGTAGCGTTGCTGGTTGAGTTCGGCCAGCTTCTTGTCGTGGATGTCGATGTTCATCCCCACCCAGGCGCCGATGCGGCCGTTGGCCAGACGCAGGGGCACGGCGCGGCAGTGGGTCCAGCGCCACTGGCCGGAATGGTGGCGCAGGCGGTGGTCCATCTCCAGGATGGAGTTCTGGCTCAGGGCCTGGCGCCAGCGCCGGGCCAGTTCCTCCTTGTCTTCCGGGTGGATGGAGGCCAGGCGCAGATCGCCGTCGGCCATGCTGCTGCCGGTGTAGGCCTGCCAGGAGGGGGAGTCCTCGAAGATTTCGCCCCGGGCGTTGCAGCTCCACACGATCTGGGCCGAGGCTTCCACCAGGGCCTTGTAGCGGGCTTCCGTCTGCAGGGACTGGTGCTGGGCCTGACTGATGGCGGTGACATCGGTGTTGGTGCCGATGATGCGGCGTACCTGGCCGTCGTTGCGGATGGCCATGGCGCGGCAGAGCACGTCATGCCAGGTGCCGTCCTTGCTGCGCATGCGCAGGACCTGCTCGATACGCTCCCGGCCGGTGGCGCCGGTGGCGTCGCTGAGGATGGCCATGGCCCGGGTCAGGTCGTCCGGGTGGATGAACTGGCGCCAGGTCTCCAGGCTGCAGGGATATTCGTTTTCGCCGTAGCCGAGCATGGTGAACCAGCGGGGCGAGAGGTAGAGGGCGTTGCTGCTCAGGTCCCAGTCCCAGAGGCCGTCGTTGGTGGCGGTGAGGGCCAGGTCGAGCCGTTCCCAGACGATCTCCAGCTCCCGCTCGATGCGCTGGCGCCGCTGCTTTTCCTCGCTTTCCTCGATGCTGCGGCAGATGGCGGGCATGAGCCGGGCCAGCCGGTCCTTGAGGACGAAGTCGGAGGCGCCCAGTCTGAGCAGGTCCACCGCGTCCTCGTCCATGAGGGAGCCGGAGACGACGATCACCGGCACCTCCGGCTGGCGCCGGCGGATCAGGTGGAAGGCGTCTTCGAAGGAGAGGCCGGGAATGGAGTAGTCGCACAGCACCACATCCCAGTGGCGGGCCTCCAGGGCCTCGTTGAGCTCGTCCACGTTGCCGACGTGCCGGGTTTCCACCGGGATATCCACGTGGCTGAGGCTGCGGGCCAGGAGCAGGTAATCGCTGGCCATGTCCTCGATGACCAGGATGTGCAGCGGCGAGAGCATGGGGCAGCCTCCTCTCAGTTCTTCGGCGGTATGTTGGTGGCCAGCCAGTACACCCCCATGCGGGCCACGGTTTCGGCGAATTCGCCGAAATCCAGGGGTTTGCGCACGAAGCTGTTGGCGCCGTCCTCGTAGGAGGCGAGGCGGTCCTGCTCTTCATCGGAGGAGGTCAGCATCACCACCGGCAGCAGGTGGGTGCGGGAATCGGCGCGCAGGCGCTTGAGCACGTCCAGGCCGCTGATGCGGGGCAGGTTGATGTCCAGCAGCACCACGGTGGGCAGGGGCTGGCCGGCCCGTCCGGAAAACTCGCCTTCGGCGAAGAGGTAGTCCAGGGCCTGCTGGCCGTCCCGGGCCACGTCCACCTGGTTGGCCAGGTTCACCTTGCGCAGGGCCCGCAGGATCAGCTTTTCGTCCTGGTCGTTGTCTTCCACCAGCAGAATGTTCTTGTCCATGGTTCGGGTCCTTTCAAGTGGGCAGGGTGATGCGGAAGACGGCGCCCTGGTTCACCGCCGAGGAGGCCGTGATGTCGCCGCCGTGGCGGTGGATGATGCGTTGCACCGTGGCCAGGCCGATGCCGGTGCCGGCAAATTCGCTCTGCCGGTGCAGGCGCTGGAAGGGCTTGAACAGCTTGTTGGCGTAGTTCATGTCGAAGCCGGCGCCGTTGTCGGCGACGCACCAGGCGACGGTGTCGGCGGTGATGCTGTCGGCGTAGACGCGGATGTGGGGCGCCTTCTGGTGGGCCGAATACTTCCAGGCGTTTTCCATGAGGTTGCGCATCACCACTTCCAGCATGGCGGGATCGCCCTGGACCTGGATGCCGGGTTCCACCTCCAGGGTGAAATGGGCGCCCCGCTGGTGGCTGCGGATTTCCCGGGCCATGGCCTCGGCCAGGGCGGAGATGTCCACCGGTTCCCGGCGCAGTTCGCCCCGGGTGCAGCGGGAGAGGGTGAGCAGGCCGTCGATCAGTTCTCCCAGGTGGCGGCCGCCGCGGATGATCTCGTCGAGGAATTCCCTGGCCTCGCCTTCCAGCTTGTCGCCGTAGTCCTCCAGCAGGGCCTGGCTGAAGCCGGTGATGGCCCGCAGGGGCGCCCGCAGGTCGTGGGAGACGGCGTAGGCGAAGCCTTCCAGCTCGTGGTTGGCCGCCGCCAGTTCGGCGGTGCGCTCCTTCACCCGCCGTTCCAGACTGTCGTTGAACTGGCGGATCTGCTCTTCCGCCGCCACTTCCCGGGTTATGTCCCGGGCCACGCCGGCGGCGCGCTCGGCCTTGCCCTCCGGGGTGCGTTCGAATTCCGCCGTGAGATGGACCCAGCGCAGCTCGCCCCGGTGCCGGATGCGGCACTTGATGTCGAAGGGGGCCGTGCCGGCCTCGGCCTCGCGCCAGGCCTGCTGCAGGTTCGCCACGTCTTCGGCGTGGGCCAGCTGCAGCAGCTGGGCGCAGTTGTACTCGCCCGGCGGCCAGTCCACGATGGGGGTGAAGTCGGGGATGAACCAGCGGCCCTGCTTGAGGTCTGCCGCCCAACTGGCAAAGTGGCCGAGGCGCTGGCCCTGGGAAATGATGCGGCGGGCTTCGCTGAGGGCCGCCATCATTTCCCGCTCCACCTGCACGTCCGTGTTGCTGCCGATCCAGCGGATCAGCTTGCCCTCCCGGTCCTTGAGGGCCGAGGCCCGGGTGTCGAACCAGCGGTACTGGCCGTCGTGGCGGCGGATGCGCAGGTCGATGCGCAGGTTCTCGCCCCGGGCGATGCAGCTTTCCCAGGCGGCGTTGAGGCGGCCCTGGTCCTCCGGGTGGATCTGGGCCATCCAGGCCCGGCCCAGCTGCTCGCTTGCCGGCCGGCCGGTGTATTCCTCCCACTGGCGGCTGAGAAAGTCACAACGGGTGTCCGGCGTCGCCGTCCAGATCAGCTGCTGCAGGGAATTGCACAGCTGGCGCAGCTGGTTCTCGCTTTCCTGCAGGGCCTGCTGGTCCTTGAGGGCGTCGATCAGCTGGGAGCAGCTGTCCACCACCGGCTGCAGGTAGTCGGCCAGGGCCTGGTCGTAGCCGCCGGGCCGGTTGGCCAGGCCGACGCTGCCGACGATGCGGCCGTCGCGGAAGATGGGCAGGCCGAGGAAGGCCTGCATGGGCGGATGTCCGGCCGGGATGCGGTCGTTGTGCCGGGGATGGTGTGCCGGATCGTTGGCGATGACTGCCGCGCCGCTGTCGATGGCGGCGGCGTAGAGACCGTTGAGGCCGACGAACTGCATGCGCCCCGCCGCCGCCCCGGCGTATTGCTGGCGGCTGGCCTCGTCCCAGGCAATGTCGGAGAGGGCGAGGAAGCGCTGCACCGGCTCGCCGTCGGGGCGGTAGCTCAGTTCGGTGATGTAGCCGAACTGGCTGTTGGAGAGATCGAGGATTTCCGTCAGCACCAGGGCGAAGATGGTGTGTCCGTCGTGGCCCCGGATGTAGGCGTCGCGCAGGCGGGCGATGCTGGCCAGGCGCCGGTGCTCCTGGGCCAGGGCGGCCTGGTTGCCCTGCTGTTGCCGCACTTCCCGGGCCAGGCTGCGCAGCAGTTGCAGCAGCAGCAGGCTGATGGTGCCGCCGGTGGCCAGGATGATGAGGGGGGAATGCTGCGCCAGTTCCGCCTCGAAGGCCGGGGTACTCTGGAAGCGCAGGGTCCATTCGCGCATGGGCAGGGCCAGGGTCACCTGGGTGCGGCGGATGCCGCTGCTGTCGGTGATGCCGCTACGGGTGGCGTAGAGGCGGTTGGCTTCGCTGAAGGGGGCGCCATCGTAAATCTCGAAGTCCAGTTCCCGGCCCCAGTGGCCCAGGATGTCGGTCATCAGGTCGCCCATGCGGAAAGGGCTGTAGACGAAGCCGAGCAGGGCCTGGCGGCGCTGGGCGGTGGTTTCCAGGGGCTGGCCGGGGCGATAGACCGGCATGTAGAGCACGGTGCCGGCCTGGATGTCGTGGCCGTCCTCCTGCACCAGGGTGACCCGGCTGGTGAGGGCGGCACTGTTGCGGTCCCGGGCCAGTTCCATGGCGGCGCGGCGGGTCGGGTCCGAATACATGTCGTAGCCGAAGGCCCGCTGGTTGCGCTCGGAGAAGGGCTCGATCAGGTGGATGCTGCTGTAGACGGGACGGTCGCCCCGGGGGCTGATGGCAAAGTCGGGAAAGCCTTCCTGGCGCACCTGTTTTTCGTAGGCCGCCCGCTCTTCCGCCTTGAGCATGACGGTATAGCCCAGGGCCAGGATGCCCGGGTAGTGTTCCTTCAGGTTGAGGGCCTGGAAGAAGTCCCGCCATTCCTGCCGGGTGACGTCATCCGAGGACAGGATCAGGCCGACGGCGCCGCGCAGAATCTGCTCGTGCTCCTGCATGCGCAGGGTGATGCGCTGGCTGGCCTCGGCCACGTAGCGCTGGAAGCGCTCCTCAGTGATGCGGTCGTTGGTGGCGACGGACGTGCGCCAGAACCACAGGCTCAGGGCCAGGGCAATGGTCAGGACCGCCCAGGGGCTGGCCGGGTGCAACAGCAGGGCTTGCCCCCGGGAGAGCCGGGGCGGCGGCTGGGGATGTGCCGTCATGGTCTTGTCTCCAGGCTGTGGCAGCCTTGGTTCTGGTTATTTTCCAGGCCATTATGGGGAAAAGACTATGGTGGCGACATACGAAAAAAGTAGTAGGAATAAAGACTTAAGTAGTTCTACGGACATAAAAAAGGCCGGGGTCGCTCCCGGCCTTCTGCCGCTGCCTGGCGCAGCCCGCCAGGCCTAGAGCTCCACCAGCCGGCTGGCGTAGCGGCGGGCGTTGTCCACGTAATGGTCGGCGCTCTTTTGCAGCCGGGCCTTTTCCTCCTCGCTCAGGTCCCGCACCACCTTGCCGGGGGAGCCGACGATCAGCACCCCGTCGGGGAAGACCTTGCCTTCCGGGATCAGGGTATTGGCACCGACGATGCTGTGCTTGCCGATCACCGCCCGGTTGAGGATGACGCTGCCGATGCCGATCAGGGAATTGTCGCCCACGGTGCAGCCGTGCAGCATGACCATGTGGCCCACGGTGACGTTGGCGCCGATGTGCATGGGCACGCCTTCGTCCGTGTGCAGCACGGAGCCGTCCTGGATGTTGCTGTTGGCGCCGATGTGGATGGGGTCGTTGTCGCCCCGCAGCACGGCGTTCCACCAGATGGAGACGTTGTCGCCCAGGCGGGCGTCGCCGATCACCGTGGCGTTGGGGGCGACCCAGGCGCTCGCGGCGATCTGGGGCGTCTTCTGGTCGATCTTGTAGATGGGCATGGGGGGCTCCTGGGGTTTGTTTTTTTAGCCACAGAGGACACAGAGATCACAGAGAGGGGCAGTCGTAGCTGCCCGCCTTCCGGCTGAGACGGTTTGGCTTTTGCCTGCCTCTGTGTTCTCTGTGCCCTCTGTGGCAAAGGGTTTGTCAGGCCCGGGGCAGGGCGGCCAGCAGGGCCACCAGGAACTGCCAGCTCCTGGCCACCGTTTCCACCTCGACCCGCTCACCGGGAGCGTGGGCGCCGTGGATGGTGGGGCCGAAGGAGAGCATGTCCAGGCCCGGGTACTTGGCGCCGATGATGCCGCACTCCAGGCCGGCGTGGATCACCTCCACCTGGGCGCTGCCGCCGAACTGTGCGGCATAGACCTGCTGGGCCAGGGCCAGCAGGGGCGAATCCGGGTTGGGCTTCCAGCCCGAGTAGCCGTCGGTGAGCTGGCAGTCGGCGCCGATCAGGCCGAAGAGGTCGGCGATGCGCCGGGCGTGGGCCTGGGCGGCGGAATCCACCAGGGAGCGCACCATGAAGTTGGCCCGGGCCTGGCCGTTGGCGACGCTGAGCACCCCCAGGTTGTTGGAGGTCTCGACGATGCCGGGCACGCTCATGCTCATGCGGGCGACGCCGTGGGGCGCCGCGTTGAGGGCGGCCAGCAGCTGGCGCTGGGCGGCGGGGGCCATGGCCGGGCCGGCCAGGGAGGGCAGCTCGGAGAGGCGCACGGATAGGCCGTCTTCAACCCCCTTCAGCTCCCGGGCAAGGGCCTGGGCGCCCGCAGCCAGGGCCGCCTCGATCTCGGCCAGGCAGGCCGGGTCCAGGATCACGGTGGCGAAGGCCTCCCGCGGCAGGGCGTTGCGGGCGGTGCCCCCTTCCAGCTGCAGCAGGCGCCAGGCCTCGGCGCCGAGTTGCTGGCCCAGTTCCCCCAGCAGGCGCACCAGCAGCTTGATGGCATTGCCTCGCTCCTTGTGGATGTCGATGCCCGAGTGGCCGCCGCTGAGGCCGGTGAGGGAGATCTTGGCCACCGTCCAGCCCGCCGGCGCCGGCTCGCTGCTGTAGGGATAGGTCACATTGACGTCCATGCCGCCGGCGCAGCCCAGGTACAGGTGGCCCCATTCCTCGGTGTCGATGTTGATCAGGTAGCGGCCCCGCAGCAGGCCCGGGGCCAGGCCCAGGGCGCCGCCCATGCCCGCTTCCTCATCCACCGTGAGCAGCACTTCCAGGGGCGGATGGGAGAGGCTGTCGGCTTCCAGGGCGGCCAGGGCCAGGGCCACGCCGATGCCGTTGTCGGCGCCCAGGGTGGTGTTCTCCGCCAGCAGCCAGCCGTCCTTGAGTACGGGGCGGATGGGGTCCTGCTGGAAATCGTGGCCGGTGCCGCTGTTCTGCTGGCAGACCATGTCCAGGTGGCCCTGCAGGATGACGCCGGGCTCCTGTTCCCGGCCCGGGCTGCCGGGCTTGCGGATCACCAGGTTGCCGACGCCGTCCTGCTCGCTGGCCAGGCCCCGGCCCTCAGCCCAGGCCGCCAGGTGGTCGCGCAGGGCGGCTTCGTGCTTGGACTGGCGCGGAATGGCGCAGAGGGCTGCGAAATGGCGCCACACGGCGACGGGCTGCAGGTCGGCGAAGGGGAAGTCGGGCGTGGGCTGGTAGGCGGCGACGCGGGGGGAGAG
>NZ_JBXAST010000085.1:0-8919 GCF_058809645.1 Azospira sp. MPR-E4
GGTCAGGCGGGGGTGGGGTTTGGCTGGGTGCCGCTGGCGGCTTCCAGGATGATAGCGAATTCGGCGCCGCCTTCCGGCCGGTTGCTGCCCTCCAGGCGGCCGCCGAAGCCTTCGACGATGGCCAGGGAAATGGCCAGGCCCAGGCCCAGGCCTTCGCCCACGGGCTTGGTGGTGTAGAAGGGCTCGAACAGGTGGGCCAGGACCTCCGGCGGCAAGCCCGGGCCCTCGTCGCGGATGGCGATGCGCACCTGGGTGCCCCGCCGTTCGGCCTGCAGGTGCAGGCGCGGCGCCGGCCGCTCCTGCATGGCGTCGAGGCCGTTGCGCAGCAGGTTCACCAGCACCTGTTCCAGGCGGGTGGTGTCGGCCAGCACCGCCAGTTCCGGGGCGATGGGAGCCACCTGGATGGCGGCCTGCAGCTCCCTCCGCCGCGGTTCCAGGATCAGCAGGGCGTTGTCCACGGCCCGGGCCACGGGGACCGGGCTCTTTTCCGCCGGGCCCTTGCGCGAGAAGGATTTGAGCTGGGTGACGATGCGCCCCAGGCGGGCGGTGAGCTGGCGGATCATGGCCAGGTTCTCCCGCACTTCCTCCAGGCGGCCCAGGTCCATGAGGGCCACGGCGTTGTCGGAGAAGGTCTGCAGGGCGGCCAGGGGCTGGTTCAGTTCGTGGCTCATGCCGGCGGACATCTGGCCCAGCACCGCCAGCTTGCCGGCCTGCACCGCCGTGTCCCGGGTCTGGTGCAGGATCGCCTCGGCCTGCTTGAGGGCTTCCACCTTGCGGGTCAGGTCGGCGGTGCGTTCGGCGATGGCCGCCTCCAGGGCGGCATGGGCCTGGTGCAGTTCGGCCCGGCGCTTGCGGCGCAGGTTCTGGTGGGCCGCCAGGGCCAGCACGAAGGCCAGGGCGAAGGCGGCGGTGAAGCCGGCGCCGAGGGCGCTGCGGCGGGCCTCCGCCGGGTCGGTGAGGAGCACCACGCGCCAGCCCTGGTGGCCCACCGCCTGGCTTTCCATGAGCAGGTCCCGGGGGCGCCGGTCGGTCACCGCCAGGCGCACGCTGCCGTCTTCCAGGGCCCGGTCGCTGATGAGGGGTTCCAGGGGGCTGTCGCCGTACTTGCGGCTGGCCGCCAGCCGTTCCCGGGCCAGGGGGGAGAGGGGGGCCAGGGTGCGGTAGCGCCACTCGGCCTTGGGGGCGAGGAAGATGACGCCCTCGTCGTCGGCCAGCAGCACGGTGTCGCCGCTCCTGGCCAGGGCGGATTCGAAGGGGGCCAGGTTCACCTTGATGGTGACCACGCCCTCGATGGGGCCGTGGCTGCCGTCCCGCACCGGGGCGGCGAGGAAGTAGCCCGGCTCGCCGGTGGTGGCGCCGACGCCGTAGAAACGGCCCAGGCTGCCCTTGATGGCTTCCCGGAAATAGGGGCGGAAGGCGTAGTTGTGGCCGACGAAGCTGCCCGCCTTGTCCCAGTTGCTGGCGGCCAGGGTGTGGCCGCGGCGGTCGATGAGGTAGGCGGCGCTGATCTCGGCGCCGCTCTGGGCGGTCTTCAGATAGGCGTTGGCGGCCTTGGCCTGGGCGCTGCCGGCGGGCTGGGCCAGCAGTTCGTGCAGCTTGTGCTCCAGGGCCAGCAGGCCGGGCAGGGCCTCGTAGCGGGCCAGGGTGGCTTCCAGGGAAAGGGCGTAGAACTCCAGGCGGCGGGCGGCGTTCTGCCGTTCGCCATCGAGGAAGATGGTCAGGGCCACCCGGTAGGCGAGCCAGCCGAAGACCAGGCAGGCGGCGAGCAGGGCGGTGCCCAGCAGCAGCCGCCTATGCTAATGCCCGGACCCGGCGGCGGCCAGACGCAAAGGAAGGAAGACGGGAAAAGCGGGGAGAAAAAGCGGGGGACGGCAGCCGCCGCCCCCCGCGGCGGTGCCTAGTCCACCGCCGCCAGCTTCAGCTCGTCGGCAGCGTGGCGCTGCTGCTCCTCCATCACCAGGCGGCCCAGCTCCCGCTTCAGCTCGTTGAACTCGTGGCTGGAGGGATCCCGGGGCCGGGGCATGGTGACGTACTGGTCCCGCTTGATGGTGCCGGGGCGGTAGGTCATGACCACGATGCGGTCCGCCAGGTAGATGGACTCCTCGATGGAGTGGGTGACGAAGAGGATGGTCTTGTTCAGCTTCTCCCAGATGCGCAGCAGCTCGTCCTGCAGGTTGCGCCGGGTGAGGGCGTCGAGGGCACCGAAGGGCTCGTCCATGAGCATGATGGGCGAATCCAGGGCCAGCACCCGGGCGATGGCCACCCGCTGGCGCATGCCGCCGGAGAGGTCCTTGGGGAAGCGGTCGCGGAAGTCCTTCAGGTGCAGCAGGTCCAACAGCTGGTTCACCGTCAGGTCGATCTCGGCCTTCTCCTTCTTCTGGATCTGCAGGCCGAAGGCGATGTTCTGGGCCACGGTCATCCAGGGGAAGAGGGCGTATTCCTGGAACACCATGCCCCGGTCCGGGCCCGGGGTGAGGATCTTCTTGCCCTCGATGACGATCTCGCCGGCCGAGGGCGGCTGGAAGCCGGCCACGGCATTGAGCAGGGTGGATTTGCCGCAGCCGGAGGGGCCCAGCAGACAGACGAATTCGCCCTGCTTGACGGTGAGGTTGATGTCCTTGAGGGCGGTGACGTCGCCGCCGGGGGTCTTGAAAACCTTCTGCACGTCCTTAATCAGGATGTCGCTCATGGTTAGTGCTCCAGGCCGCGGTGCCAGCGCAGCAGGTGGTTGTTGAGGCGGCTGACGGCGGTGTCGATGGCCAGACCCAGCAGGCCGATGGTGATCATGCCGGCGATGATCTTGTCCGACCACATGAACTCCCGGGCTTCCAGGATGCGGAAGCCGAGGCCGTCGTTCACCGCGATCATCTCGGAGACGATCACCACGATGAAGGCGGTACCGATGCCGATGCGCACCCCGGCCAGGATGTAGGGGGTGGAGGCGGGCAGGATCACCCGGGTGAACATGGTCCAGTAATTGACCCCCAGGTTGCGGGCGGCCCGCAGGTAGATGCCGTCCACGTGGCGCACCCCGGCGATGGTGTTCATCAGCACCGGGAAGAAGGCGCCGATGGCGATGAGGAAGAAGGACGGCGGGTTGCCCAGGCCGAACCACAGGATCGCCAGCGGGATGTAGGCGATGGGGGGGATCGGCCGCAGGATCTGCACCAGGGGGTTGAACAGGTCGTAGATGCGGTTGTTGGCACCCATCACCAGGCCCAGGGGCAGGGCCAGGCCGGCGCCGATGATGAAGCCGACGATGACCCGGTAGAGGCTGGAATAGGCGTCGTGCAGCAACTCGCCGGAAATGAGCCAGGTGAAGTAGCTGCCGCTGCCCGGGACGTAGTCCTGGGTCGGCAGCAGGTAGGCCCACCATTTCACCGCCACGGCGCTGGGGGAGGGCAGCAGCACCTCGGAGAAGAGGCCGGCCCGGGAGCCGGCCTCCCACAGGATCAGCACCAGCACCGGCACCAGGGCGCCGTGGGCGAAGGCTTGCAGTTTCTTCAGCATGGCCTTACTTCACCTTCAGTTCGGTCTTGGCCTTCTGCAGCAGGTCCAGCTTGACCCACTCGGCGGCCTTGGGCGGCTTGGCCATGCGGCCGACGCCGTACTTCTGCATGAAGGAGGTGGTGATGTCGATGTGCTCGGGGGAAACGTCGTAGGTGTAGTCGGCGTTGTCCATGGCGTCCTTGAAGTCCTGGGAGCTGATCTGGCCCTTGAACATCTGCTCGCGCACGTACTTCTCCGCCAGGGCCATGTCCTTGTTGAACAGGGCGGTGGCTTCGACGAAGCACTTCATGACCCGCTGGGCCACGTCCTTCTTCTCGTTGTAGAGCTTCTCGGTCATCACCAGGAGGCGCACCGGCTCGCCCATGGCGGTGTTGTAGGGCTTCATGATCTCCACCCCGAACTTCTTGTTGAGGGCCTGGGAGGACTGGGGCTCGGACTGGCACATGGCGTCGATCTGCTTGGCGGCCAGGGCCTGGTTGAGGTCGGCGAAGGCGAGGAAGACGATCTGCACGTCCTTGCCCGGCTTGTCGGACCAGGTCAGGCCGGCCTTTTCCAGCTCGGCGTAGAGCAGCAGCTCGTGGGCGCCGCCCCGGGTGACGCCCACCTTCTTGCCCTTGAGGCCCTGGATGTCCCTGATGCCGGTATCGGCGCCGGCCACCAGGCGGGCGCCGCCCTTGGCGAAGCCGGCCACGGTATAGATGGGCACGCCGTTGGCGCGGCCGGAGATGGCGCCGTCGGAGGCCAGGGCGGCGATGTCCACCTCACCGGCGACGATGGCCGGCATGATGTCCGGGCCCTTGGGGAACATGCGTTCCTCCACCTTCAGGTCGTACTTGGCGCACAGCTCCTTCATGTAGGACACGGCGCCGTAGTGGGCGAACTTCAGGTTGCCCAGGCGCACCACGTCCTCGGCCCGGGCCGGCGCGGCGGCCAGCAGGGCGGAAGCACAGAGGGCGGTGACGGCCGCAGCCAGAACTTTGCGTTGTTGCATGGAAGTCTCCTCACAGGGTGGATGTCCCCGGCGGCAGTGCCGGGTTGTGAGACTCCTGTTTGCAGGGACCGTGCCATCCGCCGGAAAAGTTTGCAGGCGATTGTTTTTGCAGAGATTTGGCTCAGCGTCGGGGTGCCGCGCCTCCTCGAGCTTTCCGGAAAGCCGCACGCCCCGGGGTGGCCGTTCCGGGATTCCGCACGGGGCTGGCCGTCGTCTTAACCCGGATTTACCCGGGGCTTAACCCGTATTTACATCCCCCGGGCCAAGAATGCCCCGGTGGCGTCCCGGCGCAGCCGGCGGCGCCGGTCATGGCAAGCACGGGGAGCCGGCAACGCATGTCGCACATCGACGGACTGGAACAGATCATCGCCCTGGTAGGGCGCAGCGCCAGCCTGCGCCAGGAAGGCCGCACCGAGGCCGCCCTGGGCTGCCTGCAGCAGGCCCTGGCGGTCAATCCCCGGCTCTATCCCCTGCACCTCAACTGCGCCCGCCTGATGGCCGAGCTGGGCTGTTACGAGGAAGCCATCGCCGCCTACGGCCGCTACCTGCGCGACGCCCCGGACGACGGCGAGGCGGCGGCCCAGTGCCGCCAGCTGCAGCAGGAGGCGGAGGAGCACTACGGCACCCTGCTGGAGATCGACCGGGACAACGTGGATTTCCATGTGCTGCGGGGCAACATCCGCCTCGGCGCCGGCCGGGCGGCTGCCGCCCTGGCCGACTTCGACCAGGCCCGCCGGCTCGATCCCCGCTGCTGGGGTCTGGAGGCCCGCCGGGGCGCGGCCCTGGTCGCCCTGTACCGGCACGAGGAAGCCCTGGCGGCCCTGGACCGGGCCCTGGAGCGGGAACCGGGCAATCTCCAGGTGCGCCTGCAGCGGGGCCGGGTGCTGCAGGCCCTGGGCCGCTGGGAGGCCGCCTTCGCCAGCTACGAGCAGTTGCTTTGCTTCCATCTCGACCACCCGGAGGCCCTGGTGGAGCAGGCCCACTGCTGCTTCGCCCTGGGGCGCTGGCGCGAAGGCTGGCAGCGCTACGAATGGCGCTGGGAAACCCGGCAGATGGCCGACGCCTGGCTGCCCAGCACCGCGCCCCTGTGGCTGGGCCGGCAGTCCCCCGAGGAGCAGACCGTGCTGCTGTGGGCCGAGCAGGGCCTGGGCGACACCCTCCAGTTCCTGCGCTACGTGCCCCGGGTGGCCGCCCTCGGCGCCCGGGTGCTGTTGCTGCTGCCTCCGTCCCTGGCCGCCCTGGCTGCCAGCCTGGGGCCGGGAATCGAGATTCTGCCCATGGGCGGCGACCTGCCGCCCCACGACCTGCACTGTCCCCTGCTCAGCCTGCCCCTGGCCCTGGGCCTGTGCCGTCCCGAAGAAGGGCCTGGGACGCCCTATCTACGGGCATCCCCGGAGCGTGCCGCCAGGATGCCCGTCCTGCCTGCCTTCCAGGGCAGGCGCATCGGCCTGGTGTGGTCGGCCAAGGCCGACGGCGATGCCGGCCGCAACCTTGCCCTGGCGCAGCTGCAGCCCCTGCTGGGGCCGGGGCGCCGCTTCTATTGCCTGCAGCAGATGATCCCCGCCGCCGACCAGGAAGCCCTGGCCGCCCTGCCCCAGCTGCAGCGGGTGGATGAATGGCTGGAGGACTGGGCCGACACCGCCGCCCTGGTGCAGCAGCTGGACCTGGTCATCAGCGTGGACACGGCGGTGGCCCACCTGGCCGGCGCCCTCGGCCGCCCCTGCTGGCTGCTGCTGCAGCATGGCGGCGAATGGCGCTGGGGCCGGCAGGGGGCGGCGACCCCCTGGTACGCCAGCCTGCGCCTCTTCCGCCAGCCGGCCTGGGGCGACTGGGACGGCGCCGTGGCCCAAGTGGCGGCCGCCCTGGCGGACTGGCGCGGGGGCTGAAGCGCGGCTGCCGGCTTCGGGCCAGGCCTGCCCTGGGGAAGGCCCTAGCTTGCCTATCCGGGGGCCTTTCGCCACACTTGCGCGCCATGCGCAAACTCACCTACCTCGCCCTGCTGCTGCCCAGCGCCGCCGCCTGGGCCATCGACCTCCAGCCGGGGGACCTGCAGGTGCCACCCTCCGGCACCAGGATGATCCAGCTGGCCTACCAGGACAGCGACCGGGGCGACATGTACGTCCGCGGCCGCAAGATGCCCGGCGAGCCCAAGGTGACCCTGTCCCAGACCCAGCTGCGCCTGGGTGCCACCTTCGACCTGGGCGGCATGCCCGCCTTCTCCTATCTGCAGCAGCCCGTCGGCAGCCTGCATCCGGGCGGCACCCTGTCCAGCCTGCCGGGGGCTTCGGGCTTCGGCGACACCACCATGCTGCTGGCCGTGTGGCCCTACGCCAATCATGCCAGCCAGACCTATTTCGCCGTGGGCGGCTACCTGACCCTGCCCACCGGGGATTACCAGGCGGGGCGCGTCCTCAACATGGGCAGCAACCGGGTCAGCACGGCCCTGCAGGTCGGCCTGCAGACCGCCGTGCTGCGCAATCTGCACTGGATGGGCGCGGTGGACGGCATGCGCTCCGGCACCAACAAGGAATTCGGCCCCCTGCGCCGGGAGCAGGACCAGGAGGTGCTGTACACCGCCCAGACCGGCCTGCGCTACGACATCAATGCCACCTTTGCCCTGGCCGCCACCTATTTCTACACCTGGGGCGGCGAGACCCGGGTGGCGGGCGTGGCCCAGAACGACCGCACCCAGCTGGAGCGCTACCAGCTCACGGCGATTGCCAACTCGCCCGTCGGCAAGCTGTCCCTGCAATACGGTGGTGATTTCCGCACGGAAAACGGCCTCCTGGAAGACCGGCGCTGGGTGGTCCGCCTGACCCGCTTCTTCTGAGGCGGGGCCACCCCTGCCGCCAGGGGCGGGGGCAAACGCAGGGCAAAGAAAAAGCCGGGGCATGCCCCGGCTTTTTGCTTGGCGGCGGACCGGCTCAGCGGGCCTGGCCCACTTCCGGCAGGACGATGTTCACTTCCAGCACTTCGAAGTTGTTCTTCTTCTCCAGGGAGACCTTGATGTCGTCCTGGTTCACCTTGACGTACTTGGAGATGACGGCGATCAGCTCCTGCTGCAGTTGAGGCAGGAAATCCGGCGAGCTCTGCTCGCCGCTGCGTTCCCGGGCGATGATGAGCTGCAGGCGCTCCTTGGCGACCGAAGCGGTCTTTTGTTTCTGGCCAAAAAGAAGGTCGAGCAGGGACATGTCACTTGCCTCCGAACAGGCGCTTCAGGATGCCCGGCTTTTCGTAGTCCACGAAGCGCAGGGGCACTTCCTCGCCGAGGAAACGGGCCACCATGTCCTGGTAGGCGTCGGCCACGTCGCTGCCGTTCATGTGGATGGCGGGCGTGCCCTGGTTGGAGGCCTGCAGCACCACTTCGGATTCGGGAATGACGCCGAGCAGGGGAATGCGCAGCAGTTCGTGCACGTCCTTGTAGGAGAGCATCTCGCCGTCCTCGACGCGCTTGGGCGAATAGCGGGTCACCAGCAGGTGTTCCTTGACTGCCTCGTTGCCTTCCTTGGCGCGGCGGGACTTGGACTGGACGATGCCCAGGATGCGGTCCGAGTCGCGCACGGAGGAGACTTCCGGATTGGAGACGACGATGGCCTCGTCGGCGAAGGTGAGGGCCATGACGGCGCCCCGCTCGATGCCGGCGGGGGAGTCGCAGACCACGTAGTCGAAGCCCATGTGCTCCAGTTCCTTGAGCACCTTCTCCACGCCTTCTTCGGTCAGGGCGTCCTTGTCCCGGGTCTGGGAGGCGGGCAGCACGAAGAGGTTCTCGGCGTGCTTGTCCTTGATCAGGGCCTGGGTCAGGTTGGCTTCGCCGTTGATGACGTTCACCAGGTCGTAGACCACCCGGCGTTCGCAGCCCATGATCAGGTCCAGGTTGCGCAGGCCGACGTCGAAGTCGATGACCGCGGTCTTGAAGCCGCGCAGGGCCAGGCCGGAGGCGAAGGCTGCGCTGGTGGTGGTCTTGCCCACACCACCCTTGCCGGAAGTGACGACGATGATTCTCATGGGACCTCTGGATTGGTAAGAGTAAGAGTTGTCGGAAATTTTGGGTTCAGCTGGTCTTGAGGGCTTCGAGCACGAGCTTTTCGCCTTCCAGACGGATTTGTACGGGCTTGCCGGTGAGGCTCTTCTCCGAGCCCGGTTCGAAGGTGCGGTACACCCCGGCGACGGAGGTCAGCTCGGCTTCGAAACAGGTGGTGAAGATGCGGGCATTGGCGTCGCCCCGGGCGCCGGCCAGGGCGCGGCCGCGCAGGGGGGCATAGATGTGGATGTTGCCGTCGGCGATGACCTCGGCGCCCGGGCTGACCATGGCCAGCACCACCAGGTCGCCGCCCCGGGCATAGACCTGCTGGCCGCTGCGCAGGGGCTTGTCCAGCACCAGGGTGCCGCTGGGGGCCGCTTCTGCTGCCGGGGCGGGG
>NZ_JBXAST010000086.1:0-8252 GCF_058809645.1 Azospira sp. MPR-E4
CCAGCCACCAGCCCAGCCCCTTCTGGTCTCGCCGCCGACCTAGCTCCCCTAATCCGACAACAACTTGAATCCCTAGCCAGCAACACTTATATCTGGCACGGCCAAATCTGGCCTGGACAGGAAATGTTATGGGAAATGGTGGAAGAAGATGGTCGAAATGGGGCACAGGATGAAGACGGCGAACCGGCTAGTACATGGAACACCCGTCTGCGCCTGAATCTCCCCCATCTGGGGGAAATTCAGGCTCGTATCGGACTGACAGGTCACCAGATTTCGCTGCATTTGACCGCGACCAATCCCGAAACCCGGGAACAACTGCGCGGTCACGGTCAGGGACTTGCCAGCCAGTTTGAGGCAGCCGGACTCACTTTAGGCGGCTTCATGGTGGATAAGAATGAACCAGACGCCACCCCCTGAGGACCGCCGTAGCGCCGTCGCTCTGGCCTATCTGGAGACCGATGCTGCCCCCAGGGTGGTCGCAAAAGGCCGGGGAGCGGTGGCCCAGGCCATCATCAACCGCGCCAAGGAACATGGGGTCTATGTGCATGAATCGCCCGAGCTGGTGGCCTTGCTCATGCAGGTGGATCTGGACGAGCGCATCCCCCCTCAGCTCTACCGAGCCATCGCCGAACTGCTGGCCTGGCTCTATCGACTGGAGCACGGCGACAACTCACCACCACCGTTATTCCAAGCCCCAAGGGAGCAAACTGAGTAATAATGCAATTCTCTAGTTTGCTGCTTTTGTTTACACTTCAGCCTTGCCGAGAAAACCGAATAAACCATGACTGACAAGGCAAGCGAGCCCTTAGAGCCGGAAGCCCATCCTGTGCCACACCACCTAGACGTCGAAGACGACGACAATTACAGTCGCTACCTGCTTTACTCCAAGGCAGAAATTCTTTTCGTACTCAAGGCGCTGGTGCAAAAAGGGGTGATGATCACCGTTTATTTTGACGGTGGTAACTCCTTCCTGCTCACCTCGTTGAACCACATCGGTGCCGACGGGAATTCCCTGATATTCGACTACGGCAGCGACGACGAAATGAATCGCCGCGCCCTGCAGGCCGACAAGCTGGTATTCACCACGACCCTGGACAAGGTCAAGATTCAGTTCAGCCTGAAAGGCCTTACGCAGACGACCTTCGAGGGGCGAACCGCCTTTGGCGGCAAGCTGCCCGAGACCCTGCTGCGCCTGCAGCGCCGCGAGTATTACCGCCTTACCACCCCCATAGCCAATCCCATCAAGGTATCGGTGGACGTCATTCTCGCAGACGGCACCAAGACCACTATTGAAGCCAACATGCTGGACATCAGCGGTGGTGGTATCGGCCTCATGCTGCCATTGTCCCTGGGTGAAACCTTTGCCATCGGCAATGTTTTCCGCGACTGCAAGTTCACCCTGCCCGAGGAAGGACAGCTGGTCACGGCCCTTTCCGTGCGCAACTCGTTCCCGGTAACCACCAAGACCGGCAGTCAGTACCTGCGCATCGGTTGCGAGTACGTTGATCTTCCGGGAACCCGGCTGACCATGATTCAGCGCTACATCACCCGGATCGAACGGGAGCGCAAAGCAAGAATCAGCGGCCTCGAATAATCAGCATCAGATCACGCAAAAGCAAAACGCCCCTGCTGGGGCGTTTTGCTTTTGCGCATTCAAGATTTAGTTATACCTGAATATTCATCACATCCTGGTAGGCGGAAACCAGTTTGTTGCGCACCTGGACCATCTCCTGGAAGGAAACGTTGGCCTTCTGCAGGGCGATCATCACTTCATGCAGGTTGGTATTGGAATCCCCGGCGGAGAAATCCTGAGCCATGGACTGGGCCTGTTGCTGGGCCGAATTGACCTGATCGATGGAATTCCTCAGCACCTGGGCGAAATCGGCCCCACCGGCCGACGCGGCAGCGTTATCCACCGATTTGGCGGCAGCGGCCCCTGCGGTGCTCCGCAGCTGACTCAACAAATTATCAATACCTTTGGTGTCCATGTGCTTCTCCAACAGTCACCAGCGTTATAGCAAAAGACAGGCCAACCTGAAAGCTATTCGTTCAAATAACCGGCCAAACGGTACTGCCTGAGCTTATGACGCAAAGTCCGCTCGGAAATTCCCAGTTTTTCAACCGCCAGTTTGCGGGAGCCCCCCACCGAGGCCAGCGTCTCGAGGATAAGCTCCCGTTCCCAGTCCTTAATATTATCGGCTTTTTTCCCGCCGGACTGAAGGGCTCCGTCCTCCTCGACCGATATGGCCTGGGGGACCTGCGGCGCCAGCTGGGGCGCCTCCATCATAACAGGAGGCGGCGGCACATAGGCCGGCGCCGCCGCGGCCGGAGCACCGGGACGGGCCACCAGATGCAGATGTGCCGCATCCACCTGGTCCCCGGGCGCCAGGATCAGGGCCCGCTGCATCACATTGACCAGTTCCCGCACATTACCCGGCCAGGAATGGACGCGCAGGGCCTGTTCGGCCGCCGGCGTCAGCAGGAGGCCGGGGCGGCCAGATTTGCCGCCCTGATCGGCAAGAAAATGCCGGGCCAGGGGCACCACATCGTCCGGCCGTTGCCGCAAGGCGGGAATCAGCAAGGGAAAGACATTGAGCCGGTAATACAAATCCTCGCGGAAGATGCCCTTGGCCACTGCCTCGGCCATGTCCCGGTTGGAGGTGGCCACCACCCGGATGTCCAGGCGCACCGGCTGCTTGCCGCCGACCCGCTCCACTTCCCGCTCCTGCAGCACCCGCAGCAACTTGGCCTGCAGCGCCAGGGGCATTTCCGTCACTTCATCCAGCAGCAGGGTGCCGTTCTGGGCCTGCTCGAACTTGCCAGCCTGGGCCTGATTGGCACCGGTGAAGGCGCCTTTTTCATAACCGAAGAGGGTCGCTTCCAGAAGGCTTTCGGGGATGGCTGCGCAATTGATGGCGACAAAGGGGCCTTTGCGCCGGGCGGAATGGTTGTGGATGTAGCGGGCCACCACTTCCTTGCCCACCCCGGACTCCCCGGTGAGCAGGACGGTGGCGTCGGTCTGGGCCACCCGGGCGGCCAGGGAAAACAGGTTGCGGGAAGCGGCATCCACCGCCACCACGTCGGAATCCTCACCCATGGCCGGCAGGCGGTAACGGGCCACATGCTCGAGCAGGGCCTTGGGCTCGAAAGGCTTGAGGAGGAAGTCGCAGGCCCCCGCCCGCATGGCCTCAACTGCACGGTCCACATCGGCAAAGGCCGTCATCAGCACCACCGGCAGGTGCGGATACTGGCCACGGATTTCCTTCAACAGGGTGATGCCGTCCATGGGCTCCATGCGCACGTCGCTGACGACAATGGCCACCGGCCGTTCGGCCAGGACCTTCAGCGCTTCCGGGCCGGAGGCTGCCGAGAGGACAGCCTCACCGGCCAGTTCCAGGGTATCCACCACTGCTTCCCGCAGGTTGGGATCGTCCTCGACGACCAGGATGGGCAGGTTGTTCGCCATCTGCTTTCTAGCTTTCCACGACAAATTGGCTTGCCGGCCCCGCCGGCAACTCCAGGGTAAATTCCGAACCTTCTCCGGGCTGGGAGCGGACACTGATGGTTCCGCCATGGGCCCGGGCAACACCGAGAGCAATTGCCAGGCCAAGTCCGGTTCCCTGGCCCCGGGTTGTGAAAAATGGCTCGAAAATCCGCGCCTGGGCTTCGGGGGCAATGCCAGGCCCGGTATCGCTGACGGCGATGTAACAGCGCCCTTCGCTTACCCGGGCCTGCAGCAGCACCCGGGGCGGGCGCTCGGTCCGCCCTTCCACCACCTGCAGGGCATTTTCCAGCAGGTTGGTCAGGGCGCCGGCAATGGCCTTGCGCGCTCCCATCATTATAAAGTCGCCGACCTCGGCCTCCACCCGGAAATCCACGCCATGGCGCTTCATCAACGGCTCCACGGCCTGCACTGCCTCGGTCACCAGCGCCGCCACCGGAATGGCTTCCCGGCCGATGCTTTCACCCCGGGCAAAGAGCAGCACGTCCTGGATCAGGCGCTCCAGGCGCTTCAACTGCTCCGTCGCCTTGTCGGCAAAGCGAGTCCGGGCCTCGGGCGCCAGTTCCGGCTTGCCCAGATTGCTGCTGTACAACAGGGCCGTGGCCAGGGGCGTGCGCAGCTGATGGGCCAGGGAGGCGGCCATCTCGCCCATGGCGGCCAGGCGCTGATTGCGCTCCAGGTTGGCCTTCATTTCATGGGCATGAGTGATGTCGTGCACCAGGAGAATCTGGCCGCCGGCGGAATCCAGGGGGCTTTTGGCAATGCTCACCCGCCGGCTGCCGACCTGCCATTCATCCGGCGCCCCGGTGGGCACCAGGGCCTGGCCGGAGACCCGGGACCAGCCCTCGCCCACCAGATCCTGGCCGAACATGGCCTTGGCTGCCGGATTGGCCTCGGTCACCAGAAAAGCGCTATCCAGCACCACCACCCCTGCCGGCAGGGCATTGAGCAGCAAGGACAGACGCTCGGACAAAGCCTCCTTTTCCTTGTACTGACGCCGCAACTCGCCGTTGGCCACCGCCAGTTCGGCCGTCAGGGAGGCCACCCTGCCCTGCAGGGCATCGTAGGCCTGGGTCAGTTCCTGGGAAACCTGATTGAAAACGTCGAAGGCTTTTTGGAGTTCCTGGGCCTTGGCGTCCGGGCGCTCCTGCACGGGTTCCGGCAACGATGGGGACATGGGAAAGAAGGCGAGAGTTGATTGCAATAAGCGGATACAATATAGAATATTTCTTAGAAATTTTCGCTTTTTGCTTGATTAGTATCTGACTTCCCGGCCCAGCGCCCCTCCTCAGTCTCTGCAAACACATACTATCGATGGCGGCAACCCAGGACACTGTAGATACCACGGCCTCCCAGCCAGGCAACAAGATCAGCGAAAAGCTTCGCGAAGCCCTGGGCCGGCTGACCAACCAGCAAAAGATCGCCCTCATGGTGGCGGTCGCCGCCATCGCCGCCCTCATCATGGGCACCATCCTGTGGAGCCGCCAACCCGACTACAAGGTGCTGTTCAGCAACCTGTCGGAAAAGGATGGCGGCACCATCATCACCGCCCTCGAACAGCTCAACGTTCCCTACAAGTTCACCGAGGGCGGCGGCGCCATCTTGGTGCCTGGTGAAAAAGTCCATGAAGTCCGTCTGCGCCTGGCCTCCCAGGGGCTGCCCAAAGGCGGTGCCGTCGGCTTCGAGCTGATGGAAAACCAGAAGTTCGGCATCAGCCAGTTCGCCGAACAGGTCAATTTCCAGCGCGCCCTGGAAGGGGAACTGGGCCGTACCATCCAGTCCGTGGCCGCCGTCGAGTCCGCCCGGGTGCACCTCGCCATCCCCAAGCCTTCCGTATTCGTCCGGGAAGAACAGAAACCCACCGCCTCGGTCATGGTGCACCTCCACCCCGGCCGCACCCTGGAGCCCGCCCAGGTGGCGGGCATCGTGCATCTGGTGTCCTCCAGCGTGCCCCAGCTGCCCATGTCCAACGTGACGGTGATCGACCAGAACGGCAACCTGATTTCCCAGCTGAAGAGCAAGCTGATCGAGGCCGGCCTGGACCCCACCCAGATCAAGTACGTCCAGGAAGTCGAGGCCAGCGTCATCAAGCGTATCGACGACATCCTGGCACCGGTGGTCGGACCGGGCAACGCCCGGGTCCAGGTGGCAGCGGACATCGACTTTTCCCAGACCGAACAGACGGCCGAGAGCTACCGCCCCAACACCACCCCGCCGGACATCAGCATCCGCAGCCAGCAGACCTCCGAAACGGCCAACGTCAATCCGCCAGCCCAGGGCGTGCCTGGCGCCCTGACCAACCAGCCGCCGGTGCCGGCTACCGCCCCCATCACCTCGCCGCCCGTGGCCGGCCAGGCGACGGCCCAGACCGGCGCCACCAACGGCCAGCCGCCCCCGCCGGGACAGATCAACGCCGCCGGCGTGCAGGCCCCCATCTATTCGGCAGGCCAGCCCATCAACACCCGCAAGGACTCCACCATCAACTACGAGGTGGACAAGACCATCAAGTACGTCAAGCAGTCGGTGGGGGTGATCAAGCGGCTGTCGGTGGCGGTGGTGGTGAACAACAAGAAGGACACCACCAAGGACGGCAAACCCACCACCCGCCCCCTGACCGAAGCAGAACTGAAGCAGATCAACGATCTGGCCCGGGAAGCCATGGGCTACGCCAAGGAGCGCGGCGACACCCTCTCCGTGGCCAATGCCGCCTTCACCGCCGTGGAGAAGGAAGACAACGAGCCGCCCCTGTGGAAGCAGCTGGCGACGCCGGAAATGGGCAAGGACCTCTTGAAATATCTGCTCATCGGCGCCATCGTTGCCTATATCCTGCTGGCCGTGGTGCGCCCCATTCTGCGCACCATGTTCCCGCCCCCGTCGCCGGAGGTCGAGGAGGAGGAAGGGGAGGAAGGCGAGGAGGACGTCGAGGTGGATCTCACCGCCATGGGCGGCGATCTCATCCTGGCCACCTACGAAGGCAAGATGCAGAAGGCGCGGGAAATCGCCCACGCCGATCCCAAGGCTGTGGCCAACATCATCAAGGATTGGATGGGCGTAAATGCCGGCTAGCGAAGATGGCCTGGAAAAGGCCGCCATACTCCTGATCGCCCTGGGCGAGGAAAACGCCGCCGCGGTGCTGCAGCAGCTCGGCCCCCGGGAAGTGCAGAAGCTCGGCCACGCCATGGCCACCCTGCGTACCGTGCCCCGGGCCCGGGTGGAATCGGTGTTGGAAGAATTCCACACCATCCACCACGAACATGCCGCGGTGCACGTGGATACGGATGCCTACATCCGCAATGTGCTGACCAAGGCCCTGGGCGACGACAAGGCCTCCAACCTCATCTCCCGCATCCTCCAGGGCGGCGAAACCTCGGGCATCGAAGGCCTGAAGTGGATGGATGCCAGCACGGTGGCCGACCTGATCCGCAACGAGCACCCCCAGATCATCGCCACCATCCTGGTGCACCTGGAGCACGACCACTCCAGCGAAATCCTCAGCCTGTTCCCGGAACGGCTGCGCAACGACGTCATCCTGCGCGTCGCCACCCTGGAAGGGGTGCAGCCGGCGGCCCTGAAAGAGCTCAACGACGTCATGCTGCGCCTGCTCTCCGGCTCCGCCAACATCAAGAAGTCCGCCATGGGCGGTGTCCGCACCGTGGCCGAGATCCTCAATTTCATGGGCTCGGCCAACGAAACTTCGGTGATCGACTCGGTGCGGGAATACGACCCGGACCTGGCCCAGAAGATCCTCGACGAAATGTTCGTCTTCGAGAACCTGCTGGACCTGGACGACCGCAGCATCCAGCTGCTGCTGCGCGAAATCCAGTCCGACTCCCTCATCCTGGCCATGAAGGGTGCTTCCGAGAACCTGCGCGAGAAGATTTTCAAGAACATGTCCCAGCGGGCTGCCGAAATGCTGCGGGAAGACCTGGAGGCCAAGGGCCCCGTGCGCATTTCCGAAGTCGAAACCGAGCAGAAGGAAATCCTCAAGATCGTTCGTCGCCTGGCCGACGAGGGCCAGATTGTCCTCGGCGGCAAGGGCGGCGAAGAGATGATCTAGCCGTAGAGGGACCCCCGAACTGCCATGACCGCCGGCTACATCCCGAAAGAAAAGCTGACCGCCTACGAGCGCTGGGAGCTGGCCGCCTTCGACGAACCGGAGACGCCACCGCCCCCCGAACCGGAGCCGGAACCGCCGCCCCCGGCCGAGGAGCCGCCCCCCCCGGCAGCCGAGCCGGAAGAGACCATTCCCTTCCCCACGGCGGAAGAGATCGAGCGCATCCACACCGAGGCCCACGAGGCCGGCTACAACGCCGGCTACGAGGAAGGCGCCGCCCGCGCCAAGGCAGAGGCCGAGCGCCTGGACAACCTCATTCACAGCCTGGCCCAGTCGCTGCAGGTGCTGGACCAGGACATCGCCGACCAGTTGCTGGGACTGGGCCTGGAAATCGCACGCCAGGTCACCCGCAGCGCCCTCAAGGTCAAACCGGAACTGCTGCTGCCGGTGGTCAGGGAAGCCCTGGCCGCCCTGCCGGTCAGCCATGCCCATCCGACCCTGACCCTGCATCCGACGGATGCCGCCCTGTTGCGCGAGCACCTGGGGGAACAGATCAGCCACGGCGGCTGGCGACTGCTGGAAGACCCGGACATGGAAGCCGGCGGCTGCCGGGTCCAGGCCGGCGCCAGCGTGCCCTTCAAGCTGCGCCGCAACCAGAGCCTGCTGGAACCCCAGGTCAGGATCGGCAAGCGCCCG
>NZ_JBXAST010000087.1:0-8156 GCF_058809645.1 Azospira sp. MPR-E4
GCCCTGGCCGGCCAGGGCGGCGTAGATGCACTGGTCGTAGTGGTTGAACTGCAGCAGGGCCTTGGCGGCGGGCGGGGTCGGGGCCAGTTGGCTGAGCCAGCCTTCCCAGCGCAGCCAGGGATAGTCCCGGCCGTCCTCGAAGGAGAGCAGGGTGAGGTGGGCCAGGTTGGCGGCGGAAAGCCGGGGGCCGTCCGGCAGGCTCGCAGCCAGGGGCGGCGCCACGACGGGGGCCAGGGTTTCGTCGAAGAGCTTGAGACTGCCGGCGGGGGCAGCTTCCGGGGTGCCGTAGCGCAGGGCCACGTCCACTTCCTCCGCTTCCAGATCCACCGCCCGGTTGTCGGCGGAGACCCGGATGCCGATATCAGGATGGCGGGCCTGGAAGCCTGAAAGCCGGGGTACCAGCCACAGGGCGGCGACGCCGATGGAGGCGGAGACGGTGACCCGGGGTTGGCGTCGGGATGCGGTGATGTCCTCCACCGTGCTGCCCAGGCGGGCCAGCACTTCGCTGGCGGTGCGGAACAGGCGTTCGCCCTCCGGCGTCAGGTGCAGGGCCCGGGTGCTGCGCTGGAACAGGGCCACGCCCAGTTGTTTCTCCAGGGTCTGGACCTGGCGGCTGATGGCCGACTGGCTCAGGTGCAGCTCTTCCCCCGCCTTGGTGAAGGAGAGGTGGCGGGCGGCGGCGACGAAACCCTTGAGGGGGTCCAGGGGTGGCAGGCGGTGCAGGGGCAGGCTCATGGCGGGGTTGTTTATCTATGCGTTTATTGCATCAATTGAATGCAGATTTCCCGTTTGTGTGTTGTGCATTGGCTTTCCATACTTCATTCATGGCGTGGCTGTACTGATACGGCCATATCAAAAGCGCATGAATGGAGGATAGGAAAATGCAAGTGATCCGGCAAGGCCAGGCAGCGGGCCAGACAACGCAGTGGCTGCATTTGGAACTGGAACGGCGGGAAATGCTGGTGCTGGCCGATGCTCGGGGCCAGACCCTGGAGTGCCGCACGGGCGAGCTGTGGCTGACGGAGGATGGCGGGGGCGACCGGATTCTCCGGCCCGGCGAAGCCCATGTGGTGGCCGGCAACGGCTGTCTGGTGGTTTCGGCCTGCCAGGATGCCCGCTTTGTCCTCGGCGGTGGGGGGCACGATCCGGCCACGGTTTCCCTGCAGCCGGTACGGGGCTTTCTCGCCAGCCTGCTGCCCCACGAGCTGTCCGGCCTGGGCGGTCGCGGCCTGGCCTGAGGCCGGGAATCAATAGGCCCCGCCGCCGGTCCCATTCTGCAACCAGACCTTGCCGTCGAGTCTTCCCATGGATCGCTTTACCCCACCGGCCCCGACCGTCAGCGCCAGCCCCTTGAGTCTCACCGCCGCCGACGGCTATGTCCTGGCCGCCCACCACTGGCAGCCGGAGGGCATGCCCCGGGCGGTGGTGGTAATCAACCCGGCCACCGCAGTGAAGGCGGCCTACTATCACCGCTACGCCCGCTTCCTGGCGGAAAACGGCTTTGCCGTACTGACCTACGATTACCGGGGTATCGGCGATTCCCGCCAGGGCAGCCTGCGCCGCTGGCGCCACGTCTCCAAGCTGGATTGGGGCCGTTACGACTGCGAAGCGGCCCTGGCCCGGGCGCGGCAGGCCTATCCCGATTTGCCCCTGCATCTGGTGGCCCACAGCATCGGCGGCCTGCTGCTGGGCCTGGCCCCTTCCGGGTCGGCGGTGCAGCGGGCCTTCACCGTGGGCAGCCAGTACGCCTACTGGCCCGACTACGGCCCGGGCAAGCCCCTCATGTGGCTGCGCTGGCATGTGCTGATGCCGCTGCTGACCGCCGTGCTCGGCTACTTCCCGGCCCGGCGCCTGGGCTGGCACGAGGACCTGCCCGCCGGAGCCGCCTACGAATGGGCCTTCCGCCCGGCCTCCCTGGAGAAGTCCTATCGACGCCATGTGCGGGGCGGGGCCGATCCCCTGGCCCATTTCGACGGCTTCCGCGGGGAGATGCTGGCGGTGAGCATTACGGACGACCCTTTCGGCACCCCGGCGGCCATCCGCCGCCTGCTGGGCTACTACCGGGGCGCCCGGCGCCATCATGTGCACCTGTCGCCGGCCGCGGCGGGGGTGGAAGTCATCGGCCACTTCGCCTGGTTCCACGAACGTTTCCGCCCCACCCTGTGGCAGGACTCCCTGGCCTGGTTGCGGGACGGCAGCCTGACCCGCGCGCCCCGGGAAACCCTGGCGCCCGAAACTGGTGCCGGGGTTTAAGGAATCAGCCGATCTTGGGGCGTTCCTTGGCCGAGTAGTTGCTGAAGTGTCCCTCCTTGGCCGCCTGGGCCCGGCCGGCGGCCACCAGGCCGGCTGTCTTGCCCTGGGGGGCGGGCAGGGAGACCAGTTTTTCCAGCTGCCCGCTGCCGCATTTCGGGCAGGCCGGCACGGTACTGGCCCGCACCAGCAGTTCAAAGGTGTGCTGGCAGGCCTGGCACTGGTAGTCGTAGAGGGGCATGGGGCACTCCTGTCGCAATGACGACAATCGAAGGGGAATGCCCGAGAAATGCAAGAAGGGTGCCGGGGAGAAGCATTGGCCACAGAGGGCACAGAGATCACAGAGGGTGTCAGCCCCGCCGGTAACGGGCGGCGGTCTGCGATACAAGTAAATTCTTCCCGTGGGCGTTGCACCCCGGAGTTCTCAACTCTGTGCCCTCTGTGTCCTCTGTGGCTATGCAGCCTTTCAGGTCGTCGCCTTGGCCAACGCCTGGTCGATGTCCCAGAGGATGTCGTCCAGGGTCTCCAGGCCCACGGAGAGGCGGATCAGGTCCGGCGGCACGCCGGCGGCGGTCTGCTGTTCCGGGGTCATCTGGCGGTGGGTGGTGGAGGCCGGGTGGATCACCAGGGTCTTGGCGTCGCCGATGTTGGCCAGGTGGGAAAGGAATTCCACGCTGTCGATGAACTTCTGCCCGGCGGCCGCCCCGCCCTTGATGCCAAAAGTGAGCACGGCGCCGGCGCCCTTGGGCAGGTATTTCTTCGCCAGATTGTGGTACTTGCTGGAGGGCAGGCCCGGGTAATTGACCCATTCCACCTGGGGATGGGCTTCCAGATGCCGGGCGATGGCCAGGGCGTTGCTGCAATGGCGGTCCATGCGCAGGGAAAGGGTCTCCACCCCTTGCAGCAGCAGGAAGGCGTTGAAGGGGGAGAGGGCCGGGCCGAAGGTGCGCAGGCCTTCCATGCGGCATTTGGCGGTGAAGCCGAAGTTGCCGAAAGTCTCGTAGAACTTGACGCCGTGGTAGCCCGGGCTGGGCTCGGTCATGGTGGCGAACTTGCCGTTGTCCCAGGGGAACTTGCCCGATTCGACGATGATGCCCCCCAGGGTGGTGCCGTGGCCGCCGATGAACTTGGTGGCCGAGTGCACCACGATGGCGGCGCCCCATTCGAAGGGCCGGCACAGGTAGGGGCTGGCGAAGGTGTTGTCCACGAAGAGGGGCAGGCCGGCGGCGTTGGCGATCCTGGCCACGGCCTCGATGTCCAGCACGTTGAGGCCCGGGTTGCCCATGGTCTCGGCGTAGACCACCTTGGTCTTGGGGGTGATGGCCTTGGCGAAATTCTCCGGATCGTCGCTGTCCACGAAAATGGTGTTGATGCCCAGCTTGCGGAAGTTCACGTCCAGCTGGGTGTGGGTGCCGCCGTAGAGGGTGCGGGCGGCGACGATCTCGTCCCCGGCCTCGCACAGGTTGAGCAGGGCCACCATCTGGGCGGCCATGCCGGAGGCCACGGCCACCGCGGCCTTGCCCCCTTCCAGGGCGGCGATGCGCTCTTCCAGCACGGCCACGGTGGGGTTGGAGAGGCGGGAATAGACGTTGCCGAAGGTCTGCAGGTTGAACAGGCTGGCGGCGTGCTCAGGCGAATCGAAGACGTAGGCGGCGGTCTGGTAGATGGGCGTGGCCCGGCTGCCGGTGGCGGCGTCGGGCACCTGCCCGGCGTGGAGGGAAAGGGTGTCGAACCCGAACTGGTGGTCGGCCATGGTGTGCTTTCGGGAAATCGGACGGATCAGGTGGGGCGACGGGAAGAGACGATGCCCGTATTCACGCCCATGAAATTGAGGCCGCCGAAGAGGCGGGCGTATTCGATCTTGACGCAGCGGTCCTCGATCACCGTGAGGCCGGCGGCCTCGGCGATGTGGCGGGCTTCCTCATTGATTACGCCGAGCTGCAGCCACAGTACCTTGGCGCCGATGGCCACAGCCTCCCGGGCGATGGGCACGCAGTCTTCCGGCTTGCGGAAGACGTCCACGATATCCACCGGCTCGGGAATGGATTTCAAGTCCGGGTAGCACTTCTCCCCCAGGATCTCCGGGTACTTGGGATTCACCGGGATGATGCGGTAGCCCCGTTCCTGCATGTACTTGGCAGCGAAGTAGCTGGGGCGGTTCCAGTCGGCGGAGAGGCCGACCACGGCGATGGTGCGGTTTTCTTTCAGGACCTGGCGCAGGGTGGCAAGTTCGCTCATGCAAGTGTTCCGTGTGAGGGGTGGGGCGGGCGGCCCCGGGTTCCCCTCGGGTCTGCCGCGTTAGCCGTGGCACCAGGTGGGGTGGCGCTTGTCGATGAAGGCATCGATGCCTTCCCGGGCGTCCCTGGCCTGGAGATTGTGCACCATCACCCCCTTGGCGTAGGCGTAGGCCTCGTCCAGGGGCAGTTCGGCCTGGCGGTAGTAGGCGGCTTTGCCCACGGCCAGGGTGTGGCGCGACTTGCTGGCGATTTTAACCGCCAATGCTTCCACCGCGACATCCAGTTGTTCCCCGGACACGTGCTCGTTGATAAGGCCGAAACGCAGGGCCGTGGGGGCGTCGATGAGGTCGCCGGTGAGCAGCATCTGCAGGGCGTGCTTGTGGGAGATATTGCGGGACAAAGCCACCATGGGGGTGGAGCAGAAGAGGCCGATATTGACGCCGGGCGTGGAGAAGCGGGCGTCGTCCGTGGCGATGGCCAGGTCGGCGCTGGCCACCAGCTGGGCCCCGGCGGCGGTGGCGATGCCATGCACCCGGGCGATCACCGGCTGGGGCAGGCTGACTATGCGCTGCATGAGCCGGGCGCAGGCCTCGAAAAGGTCTTCGGCATAGCTTGCGCCGTAGTCGGCGCCGCGCATTTCCTTCAGGTCGTGGCCGGCGCAGAAGGCCGGGCCGTTGCCGGCCAGGATCACCACGCCGATGCCGGGATCGGCGGCGATGCGATCGAACTCGGTCTGCAGGGCGGCGATCATGGGCCGGGAGAGGGCGTTGCGGGCGGCGGGGCGGTTGAGGGTGAGGCGGGCGATGCCGTCCTTATCCTGCCGCAGTACCAGGGCTTCTTCGCTCATGTGCTGTTCTCCTTTTGTTATTACTTGAGGGCCTGTTCCAGATCAGCCAGCAGGTCTTCCACGTCTTCGACGCCGACGGAAAGGCGTACCAGACCGTCGTCGATGCCGATGCGGCGGCGCTGCTCAGGGGGAACGGAGGCGTGGGTCATCAGGGCCGGCAGTTCGATCAGGCTTTCCACCCCGCCCAGGCTTTCGGCCAGGACGAAAATTTTGGTGTTTTCCAGCAGCTTCTTCGCCGCCGGCAGGCCGCCTTTCACCACGGCGGAGACCATGCCGCCGAAGCCGCGCATCTGGCGGTTGGCCAGTTCATGCTGGGGGTGGCTTGCCAGGCCGGGGTAATGGACCTTCTCGATGGCCGGGTGGTTGGCCAGCCAGCGGGCGATGGCCTCGGCGTTGGCGCAGTGGCGTTCCATGCGCAGGGCCAGGGTCTTCAAACCGCGCAGGGCGAGGAAGGCATCGAAAGGCCCCAGCACGGCGCCGGCGGCGTTCTGCAGGAAGGCCAGGCGCTCGGCCAGTTCCGGATTGGCGGTGACGGCGACGCCGGCGATCACGTCGGAATGGCCGTTCAAGTACTTGGTGGCCGAATGCACCACGATGTCGAAGCCGTGTTCCAGGGGGCGCTGGATCCAGGGGCTGGCGAAGGTGTTGTCGGCCACGGTGAGGAGGCCCCGGTCCTTGCCGATGGCGGCCACCAGGTCCAGATCCACCAGCTTCAAAAGCGGATTGCTCGGGGTTTCCACCCACAACAGTTTGGTTTCCGGGGTGATGGCGGCCTCGATGCTCTCCCGGCTGGAGAAGTCGGCGTAGGTCACCTTGAGGTCGGCGGAATTGCTGCGTACCCGGTTGAAGAGGCGCACCGAGCCGCCGTAGAGGTCGTCGGAGGCCACCACATGGCTGCCGGCGGGCAGCAGTTCCAGCACCGTGGCGCTGGCGGCCAGGCCCGAGGCGAAGGCAAAGCCGTGGCTGGCCCCTTCCAGGTCGGCGATGCAGCGTTCCAGGGCCAGGCGGGTGGGGTTGGCGCTGCGGGCGTAGTCGAAGGTGGCCCCGGCGTACTGCTTCGGCTCGTTGAGGGCCGGCTGGACGTAGGTGGAGGTGGCGTAGATGGGGATGGAGACGGCGCCGGTGGTGGGGTCCGGCTCCTGGCCGGCATGGATGGCGCGGGTGGCAAAACCTTGTTTGTGGGTCATGGGGGGCTCGAAAAAATCTAAAAACGGAGCCACAGAGGACACAGAGAGCACAGAGGGGAAAACCATCGTCGCTGACGACACCGGAGGCGTTTTGAGGCGCTTCGGCAAGGCAACGGGTTTAGCTCTTTCTCTGTGTTCTCTGTGCCCTCTGTGGCAAAAGATTCAGGTCTTAGCTCTTCAGCTTGCGCCGCAGGTGGTTGAGCAGGTCGATGCGGGTCACCAGGCCGAGGAAGCGGTCGCCGTCCACCACGATGGGCACCAGGCCCTGGTCGAAGAGGGGCAGCAGGTCGCTGATGGGGGCCGTGGGGGGCAGGGTGGTGAGGCGGCTGGTCATGAATTTCTTCACCGGCTGGCGGAAGTTGGCTTCGTCCTTGGTGATGGCCAGCAGCAGATCGGATTCGTCGATGAGGCCGACGATCCGGCCTTCGTCGTTGGTCACCGGCAGCTGGGAGACGTCGTAGAGCTTGAAGCGGCCGTAGGCGGTGAGCACCGTATCCGTCGGCGCCACGGTGACCACGGCGCCCTCGTCGGCGCGGCGGCCGATGATGTCCCGCAGGTCACCCCGCACGTCCTTGGGCAGGAAGCCCTGGTCCGCCATCCAGAAGTCGTTGTACATCTTGGAGAGGTAGCGGTTGCCGTGGTCGCAGACGAAGGTGACCACGTGTTCCGGCTTGGTGCGGGTGCGGCAGTAGCGCAGGGCTGCGGCCAGCAGGGTGCCGGTGGAGGAGCCGCCCATGATGCCTTCCTTGCGCAGCAGTTCCCGGGCGGCGGCGAAGCTCTCGGCGTCGGGCACGGTGTAGGCCTCGCGCACCCCGGTGAGGTCGCAGATGGGGGGGATGAAATCCTCGCCGATGCCTTCCACCAGCCAGGAGCCGGCCTCCTTGATGTAGCCGTGGGCCACGTAGTCGGCCAGCACGGAGCCGGCCGGATCGGCCAGCACCATCTTCACCCGGGGCGATTTCTGGCGGAAGAAGCGGGTCAGGCCGGTGAGGGTGCCGCCGCTGCCGACGCCGCAGACCACGGCGTCGATGCGGCCCTTCAGCTGGGACCACAGTTCCGGCCCGGTGCCGGTCTCGTGGGCCTTGGGATTGTTGGGGTTGCCGAACTGGTTCACATACCAGGCGCCGGGAATCTCGCTGGCCAGGCGCTGGGCCATGTCCTGGTAGTACTCGGGATGGCCGACGCCCACGTCGGAGCGGGTCATCACCACCCGGGCCCCCAGGGCCTTCAGGGCGAAGATCTTTTCCTGGCTCATCTTGTCCGGCACCACCAGCACCACCTTGTAGCCGCGCTGGGCACCCACCAGGGTGAGGGCCAGGCCGGTGTTGCCGGCGGTGGCCTCCACCAGGGTGGAGCCGGGCTTGATCAGGCCTTCCTTCTCGGCGGCGTCGATCATGGAACGGGCTACCCGGTCCTTGATGGAGCCGCCCGGATTCTGGCTTTCCAGCTTGAGGAAGAGACGGCAGGGGCCGGTGTCGAAGTGGGTCACTTCCACCAGTGGGGTGGCCCCGATCAGGTCCAGGCTGGAACGGGGCAGGGTGGCGGAAGGAGCGAGGGTGGCGGCGGTATCGGTCATGGAATCTCGGTTCGGCTGGAAGACGAAGGGGCCGGCGGGGACAGGTGGAGATGGGGGCC
>NZ_JBXAST010000088.1:0-7854 GCF_058809645.1 Azospira sp. MPR-E4
GATCACGGGCGGGGCGGGCGTCTCCGGCGGGGGCGGCGTCTCGGCCAGCTGCGATGCGCTTTGCGGCCGGGTCGGTGCGGGGGCCGCGGCCGGGGTCTGCAGGCCGTAGCCGGCAAACTTGGCGAAGGCGGCGTTGTCCGTGCGCACGTCGTGCTTGGCGGCCAGCTCCCGGTAGCGCTGCTTCAGTTCGTCCACGGTGGCGGCATCGGCCTGCCAGTAGCCCTGGCGGGCCGCTTCCAGCATGCGTTCGATGGTCTGGGCCAGGGCGTGGGGGTTTTCCTTCTCGAACCAGTCCTTCACTCCCAGGCGGTGCTTGTCGCGCACATAGACGTCCACGAATTCCTGCCACTGGTCGTCCCGCACCACTTCCCGGGCGGTGGCGTTCCAGCCCCAGAAGTTGTTCACGCTGTCCAGCACCTGCAGGGTGCCGGCATAGCCTTCCTGCATCAGGCCCTGGATGTAGCCCGGGTGGAAGTTGCGGGTGGCCAGCTCCTTGGCCAGGAACTGGGCGGCGCCCTCCACCTTGCCGCCGCCGGGGCCGCCGTTGCCAGTCTGGCGCAGGTTGGAGATGTAGAGCTGGGGCGCCTTGCCGTCCAGGTGGCGCACCGCCAGGGCGATGCCCCCCAGGTACTGGAAGGGATCGTCCGTGGTGAGCATGCCGTAGAGGTTGGAAGAGCGGGAAAGCACGGCGCCCTCGGTGCCTTTCAACTGCTCGGCGTAGAGGTTGAGGCCGGCCAGGGCCTTGCCCTTGCCGTCCTTGGCCCCGGCCTGTCCCCATTCCGCCTCGTCCGGGCCGTAGCCGAACTGCATGCGGGAAAGATAGAGCTGGGCCAGCTTGCGGTCGCCCTCGGCCTTGCCTTTCCAGGTGTCCGTGGCCAGCACGGCGTCGTCCAGGCCGGTGCCGTATTTGCCCGACTCGGAGGAGAAGAGGCGGGTCTGGCCGGCCCGCTTGGCGGCTTCCGCGGGGACGCCCCGCTTGACGAGGTCGGCGGCGATGCGGCGGGCGTTGGCAGCCACCGGGTTGTCCGCCTCCTCGGCCTCGGCGGCCAGGCGCACCGCTTCCACCAGCTGCTTCATGGCGTTGGGGAAATGGTCCCGGTAGAGGCCGGTGGCGGAGAGCACCACGTCCACCCGGGGCCGGCCCAGGGCTTCCCGGGAGACCAGCCTGACACCGCTGACCCGGCCGCCGGAATCCCACACCGGCTCCACCCCCAGGGCCCACAGGGCCTGGGCTTCCAGGATGCCCTGGTGGCGCATGGTTTCCACGGACCAGAGGGAGAAGGTGAGCTTGGCGGGCTGCTTGCCGGTCTGCTTGCGGTGCTCGGCCAGCAGGGCCTCCAGGGCTTCCTTGCCGGCGGCCCAGGCCTGGGGCGTGGGGATGCGGGACGGGTCGAAGCCGTAGAGGTTGCGCCCGGTGGGCAGGGCTTCCGGATTTTTCATCGGGTCGCCGCCGTAGGAGGTGGGGATGTAGCGCCCGGCCAGGCCCTGCAGCAGGGCCGCCTGTTCGTTGCCTGCACCCAGGTCGGCATACCAGCGGCGGGCCTGGGCCACGGTTTCGGCCAGGGCGGCGGGGGGCGCTGCCTGGGGCTGGTCCACCAGGTAACGCTTGAGCAGGCGGTAGGGCGCGCTTTCTCTGAGCTTGCGGTAGTCGCCCACCAGGGTCTCGTCCGCCTCCTCGCCGGGGGCTGCGTGGGCCTCCCAGAAGGGCTTGCCCAGCATCAGCAGCACAGTGCCCAGGCGATGCACTTCCGCCGGCGCCCGGCCGAAGGTGTGCAGGCCCAGGGGCTGGGCGGTGCGGGCCAGTTCGTGCAGGTGGTCGTGCAGCTGTTCGACGAAGGCGGGGAATTCCTGCTGCAGGCGCGCTTCACCGTCTGACCCAGCCCAGCCCAGGTCCTTGTCGATGCGCTCCTTTTTCGCCTGGGTCAGCAGGTCGGTCTTGAGCTTTTCCTTCACCGCCCCCTCGTCCTGGGCCAGCCAGGCGTGCAGGGTGTCGTGCAGGCGGGTGAGGGCCTCGTGCAGACCGGCGGGGACGAAGGGCGGGGTCTGGTGGCTGATGATGGTGGCCCGGCCCCGGCGCTTGGCCTGGAGGGATTCGCCGATGTTGTCCACGATGTAGGGGTAGAGCACGGGCGTATCGCCCACCGCCAGCATGGGGGCGTCGCTCACCGCCAGGCCCCGCTCCTTGCCCGGCAGCCATTCCTGGGTGCCGTGGGTGCCGTAGTGGATGAGGGCGTCGGCGCCGAAGCCGCTGCCGTTGGCGCCGCTCTTGGCGCCGCTTTTTTCACCCTCTCCCTGGCGTTCCCGCAGCCACAGGTAGGCGGCCAGGTAGAAGTGGGAGGGCAGGGCCTTGGTGGAGTGGTAGAGGGCCTTTTCCTTCTCTTCCCACTTTTCGCCCCGGGGCGGCTGGGGCATGAACACCACATTGCCCAGCTTGAGGCGGGGCACGATGAACCAGGCCTGGCCGTCCTGGCGCAGCACCATGGCGGATTTTTCCGGCTCGCCCCAGCGTTCCTGCAGGCTGCGCCGCACCGCTTCCGGCTGGGTCGCCAGCCAGCGCTTGTAGACGGCCACCGGCAGGCGTTCGGCCAGGTCGTCCCGCAGCAGGCCCGGCAGTTCGCCGTCCCTGTAATAGGGGGCCAGCAGGCGCTGCAGCAGGGTGGTGAGGGGCTTCTCCGCCACTTCCTCGGTGCGGTAGCCGGCGGCCTTGAGGGCCTGCAGGGTGGCTTCCAGGCTGCGGGGCAGGTTGAGGTAGGAGGCGGAGAGGTTCTTTTCCCCCGGCGGGTAGTTCCAGAACAGCACGCCGACCTTCTTCTCGGCGTTGGCCTTGCGCTGCAGGGCTACCAGCTTCAGGGCCTTGTTCACCACTGCCGATGCCTGGGCGGGGATGCTCACCACCTGGTCGTCGTGCTTGCGGGTGGCGGCGGCGATCTGGATGTCGGTGACGCCGGCGTATTCGGCCTGGGCCAGGTAGAAGGGCACGTCCATGAGGGCGATGCCTTGGGGATCGGCGGCCCAGTCGGCGGCGTCGCCCTTGCGGTAGGGCATGGCCTGGACCACCGGGATGCCCAGGTCGGCAAACTCGCTGCGCCGCCCTTCCGGGTTGAGCATGATCTGGGTGTTGATGAGGGCGTCGGCCACGTTGCGCTCCCCCACCCGCACCAGGCGGCGCACCGCCATGGGGTCCATGACCGGGCTGTAGAAGGGCAGGGCCACGGCGCCGGCGGCCTCGATGCGTTCGATGAGGTCGTTGATGAAGGCGGTCTGCTCGGCGGCGATGTACTGCTGGTGCAGGGCGATGGCGATGACCGGCGGGCGTTTGCCGGGGGCCATGTCTACGCCTGTCTGGACGCCCTTCCAGGCCAGGTAGGCGGCGGCGTCGGCAAACACCAGGCCGGGGGCCTTGGGGTGGTAGACGGCACTCTTGGGGAAGACGATGGGTTCCGGGATGCCCTGGAGGGAACGGCCCGCCAGGTGGGCGGCCAGGGTGCGGAAGAAATTCTCGAAATTGGGCCGACTGCCGTTCACGTAGTAGGCGTGCAGGCGGCGGACCAGGGGCTCGGGCAGGCCGGCCCAGGCAGGCTTGCCTTCGTGCAGCCACAGGTGGGGCGCCTTGAGGCCGGGCAGGGCGGTGGCCAGGCGGGCCTGGACGAAGTCCCGCAGGTGGTCCCGCGGGGCATCGAAAAAGACGGCGCGGTAGCCCTGGAACAGGCGGCCATCCGCGTCCGTGGGCAGCTTCTCGGCGAAGCGGGATTCCAGCCGCAGGCCCTGCCTGGCGGCCAGGTCGGCCAGCAGGCGGAACTTGCCGGGCTGGATGGGGGCGGTGCTGACGAAGAGGATGGCGGGGGCCTGCGCCGCGCCCTGGGCGCTGTTCCCGGCAGCTGGGGCCGCCTGCCCGGCGGCAGCGTGGAGCAGGGCCGGCAGGAATACCAGCAGGGCGCGGAGCAGGGGCGTCATCTTAGAAGTCCGAGCGCAGCGTGGCGAAGATGGTGCGTCCCGTTTCGGCATAACCGAAGTTCGGAGATTTTTCCGCCAGACGTACATCCGTCAGATTGTTGATGCCTACACGCAAGCTAAAGCCCTTGCCCAGCTGTTTGCCGACGCTGCCATTCCAGAGGGTGTAGGCCGGTAGGGGCAAGCCTGCGGTCGTCTGTTTGCCGGTGTATTCCAGCCCGGCACGGACGCTCCAGCCATCGCCGCCCTTCCAGTCCACTCGGGAAGTCAAGGTCTGGTCGGGACGGTCTTCCAGTTTTTTTCCTGTGCTCTTGTCTTTGGTGTCCAACAGAGTTAGCGAGTTGTTCCAGCTCCAGGATTTTGCGAAATCCCAGGTAAAACCGCCTTCGATGCCGCGGATGCGGGCCTTGTCCACGTTGTCGTAAAGGTAGGAGCGACGACCTCCCGAGACGCTGAGTAACTTATAGGTGATCAGGTCTTCAACTTCGGTATTGAACAGGGTGGCCCAGGCGCCCATGGAGCCTTTGCGCCAATCAGCAGAAATCTCGAAGGAGTCGGATTTTTCAGGTTTGATATTGGCGTTGCCCTGGAATGTATGAGGGCCTTCGGCACCAACGTAGCTTGGCGAAATCTGCTTCAAGGTTGGCGCCTTGAAGGCGTGGCCGTAGCCGCCCTTGATAACCCATTCTGGGCTGGCTTCCCAGACGAGATAGAGACGCGGGCTGGTTTCGCTGCCGAAATACTCGTGATGGTCTACCCGCACGCCGCCCGTCAGGGTCAGTTGATGCCCCAGGGGCAGCTCATCCTGTACGAACAGGGCCTTGTGGGTGGCGTCGTCCTTGCCGTTGGTCAATCCGTTATTGCGCAGGGTCTCTTCCCTGAGTTCTCCGCCCAGGGTCAGCATGTGACTACCAAGCTTGATTGTGCCGAAGCCGTCAATGACGCGATCTTGCATGTTCTGCGGTCGGGTGGCGCTGACGCCGTTGGTGCGTGAATTCTGGATGTCTATTTCGCTCTGGTAGGCCCGGACCTGGGTCTTCCAGTCGGCAAACTTGCCTTTCCAGGTCAGGTTGCCTTGGTTGCGTTGGATGCTGTAGGAGTTTCTATAGGGCGTTTCTTTGTATACCGGGGTTCTCGTTATAGAAACATCGTCATAGAAGCGTTGTTCCCGTACCTCGTTCCAGTTGGCTTCCAGACTATGCTGTGGCGTCAGTTGAAAGGTTGCACCGATCCCGACTGAGTCGGATTCCCGTCCTTCTATTTCCGAAGAACGGCGGTCCTCTTTCTTGGCGATTGCACCATTGCGTGCTTTTTCACCGGTGACCCGCAAGGTCAGACGTTCGCCGATGGGGCCGCTGGCGAAAACTGAAGCGTTGTGACCGCCGCCGCCTTCATCTCCCTGTACTTCGGAGCCTGAAATGCTGACAGATCCGATCCAACGGTCCTTGGGCTGGCGGGTGATCAGGTTGATGACACCGCCCAGGGCCTCCGAGCCGTACAGGGTTGACATGGGGCCGCGGATAATTTCAATGCGTTCCACCGCCGACATGGGCAGCCAGCCGTACTGGTAGTCCGAATGACCGACCACATCATCACTGGGGGAAATGCGTCGTCCGTCGATCAGCGTTAGTGTGTGCTTGCCCTCGAGCCCTCGCAGAGCCACAGTCTTGCGACCACTTACCTGGCGAGGGGAGAAGGTTATGCCGGGGGCTCCCCGTACCGCTTCCAGCAGGTCGGTAGCGTTGCGCGTTTCCAGTTCCTCCCTGGAAATAATGGTGACCGAGGCGGGAGCGGTACGGCTGTCCTGTTCCGTCAGGGTGGCGCTGACGACCACTTCCTTCAGTTCGGTGCCATCGGCAGCACTGACCAGGGCGGGATAAAGCAGGGGCAGCAGGGTGACAGCAATACCTGCCAGGGGACGCAGGGGTACTGAATGGGCGGACGCGGGATGTCCCCCGGCGGGGCGGGAAGCAAGGCGCATGATCTCTCCTGATCTTGAGGCGTGGCTTGCTGCCCGGCATGAAAGCCTACCGGTGGCTGGCTACGTGTTGTCGTGGGTGGTACGGAAAAACGGGTCGGGCATCCGCCGCTGCCGCCGGGGGCTCTTCGCTTCGAGGAAAAGGGAGGCGCCAGCGCGGGGCCGGTACCGGGACCTCAAAAAAAGAAGGCTGGCTCGCCCGGGGGCTGGCTGGCGGCAAGAGGGTGATGCGTCGAGGGTGAAACGTTGCTCTTTACTTGGTCAGAATCAGCTTGTTCTCACGGGTCAGGCGGAGCAGGTAGCACTGGCCGCCATGTTCGATGCGGACCGTGTTGTTGCCGCGGAACAGCTGCCGGCTGGCCACCACCGGGGCTTGCCCGGCGGGCGGGTTGTCCACCGTGACGACGGCCAGGGTGGGCTTGAGCTCATCGGCGTGGTTCATGGGTGCCTCCAGGTTGGGTGACGAAACCGAGTTTGACGATGCCGGCCTCCTTCGCTGCCGCCATCACTTCGGCCACGCGCTGGTAGCGCGTTTCCTTGTCGGCGGAGAGATGGACTTCCGGCTGGGGGTTCTGGGCGGCGGCGCCGGAGAAGCGGGCCGCCATCTCATCGGCGTTGATTTCCGTCTTGTTCCAGTACAGCTTGCCCGCCGCATCCAGGGCCACCTGCACGGTGTCCGGCTTGGGGTCCGCCGGGGCGGCGCTGGCCTGGGGCAGGTCCACCTTGATGGCCTGGGTCATCAGGGGGGCGCAGACGATGAAAATGATCAGCAGCACCAGCATCACGTCCACCAGGGGCGTGGTGTTGATGTCGGCCATGGGCTGGGAGGGGCCCGATTCGAATCCGCCGAAAGCCATTTAAGCCACCTCGGCCAGCTTGCGGGCGCCGGCGTTGCCGCGGCCGTGGGGGACCACGGGGGATTCGGCCATGTGGTGGCCGGTGGTGAGGAAGGTGTGCAGGTCGTGGGCGAAGGCGTCCAGGTCGCCGCCGATGACGCGCAGGTTGCGGTTGAAGGTGTTGTAGGCCAGCACCGCGGGAATGGCGACGAAGAGGCCGGCGGCGGTCATGATCAGGGCCTCGCCGACGGGGCCTGCCACCTTGTCCAGGCTGGACTGGCCGGTCATGCCGATGGTGGCCAGGGCGTGGTAGATGCCCCAGACGGTGCCGAACAGGCCGATGAAGGGAGCGGTGGAGCCGATGGAGGCGAGCAGGGTCTGGCCGCCTTCCAGGTGGCTGGTGGTGCGGGCGATGCCCTGGCGCAGGGCCCGGGTCACCAGTTCGCTGGCGGAGAGGTGGGAATCCAGGTGGGGGGCGCTGCCGGAATGGCTTTCAAAGTGGCTGACGGCCTGGCTGCCGCGGCGGGCCAGGTCGGCGAAGGGGGCGGCAGGTTCCAGGCGGTCCAGGCCTTCCTGCAGGGTGGAGGCGTGCCAGAAGCTGTCGATGGCCACCGGGGCGGCGTGGCGCAGGCGCCACAGTTTCCAGCCCTTGCCCAGGATCACGGCCCAGCTGGCGACGGAGAGGACCAGCAGGACGATGGCGATGAAATGGGAGACGGCGTCGCCCTGGGCCCAGAAATGGGAGAAATCGAAATTGGCTTGCATGATGGCTTAGCTTTCCAAACTGAAAGAAACGGGAATGACGACCCAGGAGGCCACGGCTTCGCTGCCCTGGCGGGCGGGCACGAAGCGCCAGCGCTTCACCGCCTCGAGGGCGGCGGCGTCCAGGCGGGGGCTGCCGGAGGTCTGCTTGAGTTCGACGTTGTCCGTGGTGCCGTTGGGCAGCACGTGGGCCCGCAGCCAGACCTTGCCCTGTTCGCCCAGGCGCTTGGAGGCTGGCGGATAGGTGGGCTTGGGGTTCTGCAGGTAGTCGGCGTCGAACTTGGCTTCCACCACGGGCGCCGGGGCGGCCGGTCCGGGGGGCGCGGC
>NZ_JBXAST010000089.1:0-6912 GCF_058809645.1 Azospira sp. MPR-E4
CATCGGTGCCATCCCTCCCCGCCCCGGCGGACCGTTGCAAATGAAACCTTGCCATTTGCCCGGTTACTGTATAAAAATACAGTCAACCGATTAGGAGACCGCCACCATGGTCAAGCTCACCCCGCGCCAGCAGGAAATCCTCGACTTCATCCGCAACCATGTGGAAACCCTGGGCGCCCCGCCGACCCGGGCCGAAATCGCCCGGGCCTTCGACTTCGCCTCCGCCAACGCCGCCGAGGACCACCTCAAGGCCCTGGCCAAGAAGGGCTCCATCGTCCTGGAACCGGGCTCGGCCCGGGGCATCCGCCTGGTGGAGCAGCTGGGCCTGCCCCTGGTGGGCAGCGTCGCCGCCGGCTCCCCTATCCTGGCGGTGGAAAACGTCCAGGGCCGCTACTCCGTGGCGCCGGACATGTTCAATCCCCGGGCCGACTTCCTGCTCAAGGTGCGGGGCCTCTCCATGCTCGGCGCCGGCATTCTCGACGGCGACCTGCTGGCGGTGCACCGGACCACCCAGGTGCGGGACGGCCAGATCGTGGTCGCCCGCATCGCCGACGAAGTCACGGTCAAGCGCTTCAAGCGCAACCTGGGGCGCATCGAACTGCTGGCGGAAAACCCGGATTACGGCCCCATCCTGGTGGACCCGAACCGGGACGATTTCGCCATCGAAGGCGTGGCCGTGGGCCTCATCCGCGGCGGTTTTTCCGGCAGTCTCAGTTGACCCCGACTGATCCCCGCTGACCGGCCACTTGCGAAGGAGCCGTCCATGACCATTCCCCGCCTCACCACCCTGACCCTGGGCGTGGACGACCTCTCCCGGGCCACCGCCTTCTACCGCCACGTCTTCGGCCTGCTGCCCCGGGACGACTACGAAGGCATCGCCTTCTTCCAGCTGCCCGGCACCTGGCTCATCGTCTATCCCAAGGACAAGCTGGCCGAAGACATCGGTCCCGACACGGCCCTGGCAGGCCCTGGTTTCAACGGCATCACCCTGGGCTACAACGCCCGCAGCCGGGACGAAGTGGATACCGTATTCGCCCAGGCCAAGGCCGCCGGGGCCCGCATCGCCAAGATGCCCCAGGAAACCTTCTGGGGCGGCTACAGCGGCTACTTCCAGGACCCGGACGGCTACTACTGGGAAGTGGTGTGGGGCCCCATGTTCGACCACGCCCCCGACGGCAGCCTGCTGTTCCGGGAGGGTTGAGCCGGGCAATCCGCCACTGCGGAAGCTCAGCCGAGTCTGCCGGCAGGCCCGCGGCGCTCCCGCCCGGTCTTCCCTCGCTTGCCGCTGCGCCGCCCGCGATGCCATCCGCTCCACCCTGACGCCCTAACCCGCCTTCTTTCCAGGCAAGCACAGGCCGCCCTGCCGGGCACGGCCCCGCCCCGGCTGTCGCCATTTTTTGCCGACAAGCCGGCCGCCGCCAGAGATGAAGGCCCGTCACAAAGCGATTTGCCGCCCCTGGCCCGCCGCACCGACAGAGCCGTTGCCACCGATCCGGCAAACGCCCCAGCCACCCGACCAAGCAACCCAACCAAGCCGCCCGACAACAGCAGACACCAGCCAACGACAACCTCGCTGCACCCCAGCCGCCGATCGCTCAAGCCCGCCACCACGCCCGCGACTACATCCGCAACCAACCCCTACCAACCCCTACCAATCCACCTCCTGCGCCGACCATGTCCGCCCTGCCTTCTTCCCCCGCCCCCGTCACCCTGGCCGATCTCCTGGCCCGGCCCGACGTCTGGCGCGGCGACGCCCTGGCCCGGGTGAAGGCCCCCGGTCTGGCCACGGGCTACCCGGAGCTGGACCGGGAACTGCCCGGCGGCGGCTGGCCGCGCCAGGCCCTGAGCGAATTCCTGGCGCCGCCGGAGGCCGGCGTCGCCGGCCTGCTGGCCCCGGCCCTGGCCGCTCTGGCCGGCCCCCTGCTGCTGGTGGCGCCGCCCTGGCCCCTGCACGCCGCCGGCTGGGCCGCCGCCGGCCTGCCCGGCCAGCGCCTGCTGGTGGTGGAGGCCCGGGGCCAGGATGCCGCCTGGGCCTGCGAGACGGCCCTGGAAGAAGGCGGTTTTGCCGCCATCCTGGCCTGGCTGCCGGACATCGACGCCCGGGGCCTGCGCCGCCTGCAGCTGGCTGCCGAAAGCTTCAGCGGCCCCGCCTGTCTGGTGCCGCGCCTGGCCGTGGCCCGCCTTCAGGAACGCGACCGTGCTCTGGCTCGCCCTGCGCTTTCCCCTGCTGCCCCTGGACGCCCTGGCGCCCCCGCCCGACGCCCCGTCCACGCCTAGGGCCGCCGCCAGCCAGGGACGGGTGGTGGCCGCCAACGGCGCCGCCCGGCAACTGGGGGTGGCACCGGGCATGGGCCTGGCCTCGGCCTGGGGCCTGGCGCCCGAGCTCAAGGTGACGGAGCGGGACGGCGCCGCCGAAACCCGGGCCCTGGCCGGCCTGGCCTGCTGGGGCGGCAACTTCACCCCCCAGGTCAGCCTGGACCCGCCCGCCGGCCTGCTGCTGGAAATCGGCGGCTGCCTGCGCCTCTTCGGCGGTCTCCCGGCCCTGCTGCAACAGGCCGTGGACGGCGCCCTGGCCCAGGGCTACAGCCTCGCCGCCGCCTGCGCCCCGACGCCCCTGGCTGCCCGCTGGCTGGCCAACGGCGCCCCCTGGCTGGAGCCCGCTGCCGACGGCCCCCGGCCGGCGGCCGCGCCCCTCCTGGCCGAAAACGGCGGCCCTCTGCCGGTGTGCGCCGACCCGACCCGCCTGGGCGCCGCCCTGGCCCCCCTGCCCCTGGACTGCCTGGAACTGCCCCGGCAGCAGCGGCAGCGCCTGGAAAACTTCGGCGCCCACCGTCTCGGCGACCTGCTGGCCCTGCCCCGGGCCGGCCTCAACCGGCGCCTGGGCCTGCAACTGGCCGCCGATCTGGCCCGGGCCCTGGGCGAAGTGCCCGACCCCCGGCCCCGCTTTCCCTTTCCCGACACCTTCCGCCAGGGCCTGGAACTGCCGGCCCGGGTGGACGACGCCCCCGCCCTCAACTTCGCCGCCCGCCGCCTGCTGCAACAGTTGCAGGGCTGGCTCGCCAGCCGGGGCGCCGGCGTCGGCCGCTGCACCCTGGAACTGCAGCACGAAAAATACGCCGGCAGCACCCGCCGCGGCCTGCCGCCGACCCGGCTGGTGCTGGGCTTCGCCGGCCTCACCCGGGACGGGGAGCGGCTGCAGCGGGTCCTGAGCGAACGCCTGGGCCGCCTCGCCCTGGCGGCGCCGGTGGACGCCCTGACCCTGATCGCCGACCAGGTGGAGGAACTGCCGGGCAGCGACCGCCAGCTCCCCGGCCAGGCGCCGCCGGAAGAAGAAGGCAGCGACCCGGCCCGCACCGCCGTGGCCCTGGAACGCATCAAGGCCCGCCTGGGGGAGGACAAGGTCTACAGCCTGGCCGCCGTGCCGGACCACCGCCCCGAGCAAGCCACCCGGCGCTGCGCCCCGAACCTCGATCTCCAGGGCATCATGGCCAGGGCCCAGGACCCGGGCCACTCCCAGGCCATGGCAGGCCAGGGTCCGCGTCCCCTCTGGCTCCTGGCCCACCCCCTGGCCCTGGGCGAGACCCAGGGCCGCCCCCGGCACGGCGGCCCCCTGCAACTCCTGGCCGGCCCCGAGCGCATCGAAAGCGGCTGGTGGGACGAAGGCGAAAGCCAAGACAGCCTTCCCGCCCCCGGCGACCTGCGCCGCGACTACTTCGTCGCCCGCAACCCGGCCGGCGAATGGCTGTGGGTGTTCCGGGACGAGAGCGGCTGGTTCCTCCACGGCAGGTTCGCATGAGCCGGCACCATCACGGGCGGCTCCCGGCCCAGGACGACGCAAGCCGTACCGCCGGCGCCCTTCCAGCCAGCCTCCCGGCCAGCCTGTCTCCGGCAACCGCCCGAGGGAACGACAGCTCCCGGCGCCCCAGCCGCCTGTCGCCTTCCAACTGGGCTCTTTCCAACCGGGCACTCCCTCGCCCGGCCCGCCTTGTCGCACGCCAGCCAAGGCATCGCACCACCGCTCCCGCCAGCAGAAGCCGCTGAACCATGCCGCTCCCGGAAACCACCCTGCCGCCGGCCCTGCCCGACTACGCCGAGCTGCACTGCCTCTCCAACTTCTCCTTCCTGCGGGGTGCCTCCCACCCGGAGGAACTGGTGCAGCGGGCCGTGGAGCTGGGCTACGGCGCCCTCGCCGTCACCGACGAATGCTCCTTCGCCGGTTCGGTGCGGGCCCACGTGGCGGCCAAGGCCGTGGGCCTAAAGCTCATCCACGGCACCGAGATCGTCCTCACCGACGGCCTCAAGCTGGTGCTGCTGGCCCAGAACCGGGAGGGCTACGGCAACCTCTCGGCCCTGATCACCCTGGCCCGGCGCCGGGCCGAGAAAGGCGCCTACCGCCTCACCCGGGGCGACCTGGAAGGCTTCGGCCCCAGCGGCGCCCTGCCGGACTGTTTAGCCCTGTGGGTTCCGGGGCCGCAGTTCGACTCGCCGCCCGACCCCGCCGACGGCCGCTGGCTGGCCCAGCGTTTTCAGGGCCGCTCCTGGCTGGCCGTGGAACTCCACGCCGGGCCGGACGACCGGGGCCGCCTGGAACAACTGCAACAGCTGGCCGCCGACTGCGGCCTGCCGCTGCTTGCGGCGGGCGACGTGCACATGCACAGCCGCGCCCGCCGGCCCCTGCAGGACGTGCTCACCGCCCTGCGCCTCAACACCACGGTCTTCGCCGCCGGCCACGCCCTCCACCCCAACGGCGAACGCCACCTGCGCCCCCGCCTGCGCCTGGCCCGGCTCTACCCGCCCGAACTGCTGGCCGAAACCCTGGCCGTGGCGGCGCGCTGCACCTTCTCCCTGGACGAGCTGCGCTACGAATACCCGGAAGAAGTGGTGCCCCACGGCCTCACCCCCGCCGACTACCTGCGCCAGGAGGTGGAAGCGGGCCTCACGGTGCGCTACCCGAATGGCGTGCCGGAGAAAGCCCGGGCCCAGGTGGAATACGAGCTGGGCCTCATCGCCCGGCTGCAATACGAGGCCTACTTCCTCACGGTGTACGACATCGTGCGCTTTGCCCGCAGCCGGGAAATCCTCTGCCAGGGCCGGGGCTCCGCCGCCAACTCGGCGGTGTGCTACGCCCTGGGCATCACCGAGGTGGACCCGGCCAAATCCGAACTGCTTTTCGAGCGCTTCATCTCCGCCGAGCGGGGCGAGCCGCCGGATATCGATGTGGATTTCGAGCACCAGCGGCGGGAGGAAGTGATCCAGTACCTCTACGCCAAATACGGCCGGGAGCGGGCCGCTCTCACCGGCGCCCTCATCACCTACCGCACCCGGGGCGCCCTGCGGGACGCAGGCCGGGCCCTGGGCTTCGGCCGGGAGCAGATCGACGCCCTGGCCAACACCCTGGCCTGGTGGGACAAACAGGACGAACTGCCCGAGCGCCTGCGGGCCGTGGGCCTGGACCCGGAAAGCCCCCGGGTGGCCAAGTGGCTGGCGGTGAGCCGCGCCCTGCGGGGCTTTCCCCGGCATCTGTCGCAGCACGTGGGCGGCTTCGTCATCTCCCGCGGGCCCCTGTCGCGGCTGGTGCCCATCGAGAACGCCGCCATGGCCGAGCGCAGCGTCATCCAGTGGGACAAGGACGACATCGACGCCCTGGGCCTGATGAAGGTGGATGTACTGGCCCTGGGCATGCTCTCCGCCATCCGCCGCGCCCTCGACATGCTCGGCGCCCGGGACGGCAAGCCGGTGCGCCTGCAGGACATTCCCCGGGAATCGAAAGCGGTGTACGACATGCTCTGCCGCGGCGACAGCCTGGGCATCTTCCAGGTGGAATCCCGGGCCCAGATGGCCATGCTGCCGCGCCTCCAGCCGCGCCAGTTCTACGATCTGGTGGTGCAGGTGGCCATCGTGCGGCCCGGCCCCATCCAGGGCGACATGGTCCATCCCTACCTGAAGCGGCGCCACGGCGAAGAGAAGATCGAGAAAATCTCCCCGGCGGTGGACAAGGTGCTCGAGCGCACCTACGGTGTGCCCATCTTCCAGGAACAGGTGATGCAGCTGGCCGTGGTGGCCGCCGGCTTCACCCCCGGCGAGGCGGACCAGCTGCGCCGGGCCATGGCCGCCTGGAAGCGCAAGGGCGGCCTGGAACCCTTCGAGCAGAAGCTCATCCGCGGCATGCAGGAGCGGGGCCTGCCCGAATCCTTCGCCCGGCGCATCTTCGAGCAGATCAAGGGCTTCGGCGACTACGGCTTCCCCGAATCCCACGCCGCCAGCTTCGCCATCCTGGTCTATTTCTCCGCCTGGCTGAAACGCTTCGAGCCCGCCGCCTTTCTCTGCGGCCTGCTCAACGCCCACCCCATGGGCTTCTACGCCCCCGCCCAACTGGTGCAGGACGCCCAGCGCCACGGCGTCACCGTGCTGCCGCCGGACGTCACCCACAGCGCCTGGGAATCCCTGCTGGTGGAACTGCTGCCCGATCACCCGCCTTCCCGCCCCCGCACCGTGCGCCTGGGCCTGCGGGAAATCGCCGGCTTCAACCAGGCCGCCGCCGAGCGCATCGTCGCCGCCCGGCAGGCTGGCCCCTTCCAATCGGTAGCCGACCTGGCCGCCCGGGCCGGGCTGCAACGCCCGGAACTGGAACGCCTCGCCGCCGCCAACGCTCTGCAAGCCCTGGCCGGCCACCGCCGCGCCGCCGCCTGGGAAAGCGCCGCCGTGGAAAACACCGGCCAGCCCCGCCACCATGGCAGCCGCAACGGCCATAGCCAGGAGGCGGAACAGAGAAAGGAAAAAGGAAGAGGAAGCGCCCAAGCCCTGGGCAGACGCAGCAGCGCCAGCGACGCCGCCAACGCAACAGGCCGCAGCAAAAACGGGATGGACGAGAGAGACGAGAGGGGCCACGCCCTCCCCACCCAGGGCGACCTC
>NZ_JBXAST010000090.1:0-6656 GCF_058809645.1 Azospira sp. MPR-E4
TTGAGGCTGTCCGGTTTCACGGATTTTTAGTGGGGCCAGTAAACGGAAGGTTTGCTGAATCCGTTGCGGGCCAATCGATTCGGCTGTCCGGTGTTCCAGGATATTGGACAGCCCCGTTTTTATTGGACGTTTTTGTCGTCTACTACTAGTTAGGGCCACATAAATGACACGCCTTCTAGTGTTCATCGTCTGTGTAATGTCGCTCACATCTGTCGCCTTTGCAGGTAGTCGGCATGACAAGATGCATGAGGCAATTCAAAGAAACGATATTGCGGCGGTAAGCGACTTACTTAAGGCACCGGGAGGCGCCAATCAACGCAAAGACACAAGAGCATCGCCCACGTTTCTTACACAAGCCGCCCGCCTCGGGCACGCTGAAATCGTCCAAATGCTCATCTCTGCAGGGGCGGACGTCAATGCTCCCGACGGTGACAATATGTCGCCACTAATGCATGCCGCTCAAAAAGGCCACATCACCATCGTTGAACTTCTACTCAAGTCGGGGGCGGAGGTTAATGAGTTCAATAAATGGGGCGAGTCCCCGCTAGTTCTCGCGCAGCAGGGAAAGCATTCCGCAATCGTTTCATTGCTCAAGAGGGCTGGGGCAAAGGAATGAGAATTTTTGCAGATCAACGGCTTCGCCCTAACCATCCGGTCAAGCGGACCTGCCGAACGCCCGCCTTGGTGGTCCTGTTGTCACCTCGCGCGGCAGTCCGCTTACCTCCACCGTTAGATTTCAACCTCAGCCCCGAAGGCGCCTGATGGAATACAACGAACTCGATCAAAAAAACAAATATTACGCGAACGGGAAGATTGCACAGTTCATCGACGCCTATATCAGACAACACAAAGTCTGGACGCCAGAACAAATGCTCGAATCCTTCGTTGAGAAACTTGAAGCCATTCTGAAAAGCGGCGAATTTAACCGCCATTACGAGGGCGGGAAAGAAGTATGGACTTCCGAAATCGCGGACAGTTGGTTGATATCGGCTAGCGGGAAGGCATTTGCACTCGGGCGTATGGAGAAGAAATACGAGAAAGACAAACCGGTTGCCCGTGCAAACTCACCGATCGTAGAGCGCGTCCGACTTGGATATAGATGGAACGAGTCCAAGTTTTTTGACATTGCCTATGGGCTTAAGCACGGCTTCAATTTTGTAGAAACGGAAGAACTGAAGAAATACCCGCATCGACCGTGGGTGGTTGACCATGTTGACCAGCAGCTCCAAGACTTATACGAGACCAACCTTCCATCGGTACTCGAGGCTCTTAGCACCAGCCCAATAGAAAAGATGTTCTACGAGCATTGGGTGAACAACTTCTACAACAGCGGGGAGAGCCCAGCTCTGATCCCAGAGGTCTGTGGATTTAGGGCAAAGTTCTATTACCATGAGTACAAGGGGCTCGCGTATGCCGAATATAAAGACTTGCCACCAGTCGACGACCCCGCGAACGTCAAGACCAAGAATTTCAGATTCGATTTCTTCGTTTCAAACACCAAGAAACGGAAGGCAGCCTTTATAGAGCTTGACGGCCACGAAAGCCATAAGACCAAGCCGCAAAGAATCATCGACAGCATAAAGAGAAATACGGCAGCCAGTTTAGGAATTCCGGTCGTAGTCTTCACGGGCACTCAGCTACATGCAGATCTTGCTGCATGTTTTGACTCAATTGACGACTTGCTGTCGCAATGAAATCTAACCCTGCGGTCCGCCGAAAGCTGTGCGATAAAGCCGCGCAGCGCCGGAGACCTCCTCGTTGCACATCCGCTTTCCCCAGGCAATTACCGTTTTGGATCAATAGCAGAATTAGGAGAGTGCCGATCCCCGCCCTGTGCGGCGCCAAACCGGCTCGCCTTCTTGTTGGTTACTTATTCTTGGCGAGACAAGAACAAGTAACCCGCGCGTCAGGCGCGGAACACAGCGGTCAATCAGCCCACTACGCCTGATGATTCAGGCTGGCAAACGCGCACGCGCAATCCCAGCAACAACAACGCCGCATCCCAACAGCGACGCCCCTCTCCGCCATGCCATGGCCGAATGGTCCGTCCCTCCTGCCTCCCAGACCGGGATGCCCTGAGCGTCCCGCCGCTCACTCCAACGCCTGCTGCACCAGCCCGAGGAAGGCGAGGGCGGCGGGGGTGGGGTGGCGACCCCAGGCGAAGTAGACCCGGCGGCGGGGCGCGGCCTGGACCGGGATGGTGACCAGCCCCGGGTAGTGGGCGGCCGTGGCCAGGGGCACCAGGGCGATGCCGACGTTTTGCCGCACCAGGGCCTCCAGCCATTCCACGTGATTGACCTCCACCGTCACCCGGCGCTCGATGGCGGCGGCTTGGAAGGCGGCGTCGGTCTGTTGCCGGGGGCCGGTGCCGGCCTGGTAGTCCACCAGGGTTTGCCGGGCCAGTTCGGCCAGGCTCAGGCGCTTGCGAGTGGCCAGAGCGTGGTCCGGGTGGAGCAGAGCCACCAGGGGCTCTTCGCTGAGGAGGCGGGCGTCCACCCCGGCCACCGGCTCGCCGGGCCAGACGCCGATGAAGGCGGCGTCGGTTTCCTGCTGCCGCAGTTCTTCCAGCAGGCGGTCGCTCATGCCGGTGTGCAGGCGGATGTCCACCTGGGGGTGGCGGCAGTGGAATTCGGCGAGGAGGGCGGGCAGGTTCACCACGGTGAGGGTGGAGATGGTGCCCAGGGTCAGGGTGCCCCGGATCTCGCCGGTGGCGGCGGCCATTTCGTCTCCCAGGCGACGGGCGGCTTCCTGCACCTGGCGGGCGTGGGTGAGAAAGGTGCGGCCGGCCGGGGTCAGGGCCACCCGACGGGAGGTGCGCTCGAAGAGGCGGGCTCCCAGCTGCTCCTCCAGGCGGGAGATCTGGTGGCTGAGAGCGGATTGCACCGTGTGGCAGCGCTCGGCGGCCCGGGTGAAGCTGCCGGTTTCGGCCACCGCCACGGCATAGTCGATCTGGCGCAGGTTCATGGCGATCAATCTGAAAAATGGATTGGTTGGATGATAACAATGCATTGGCGTCATTGATCCGCCATTCCCATACTGGCGCCACATAACGCCGCTCCGGCCGGGACCGGGGCGCCCACCTTTCCCTGGAGATTGCCGTGTCCTCTGTTGCCGCCGTTCCTGCCACCCCGGGCCTGACGCCCGGCCTGGTGCCCATCATGTCCGTCGCCACCGGCCTGGCCGTGGCCGGCAACTACTACGCCCAGCCCCTGCTGCCGGCCATCGCCCGGGAGATGGGGCTGTCCGCCGCCGGGGCCGGGGCCATCGTCACCACGGCCCAGCTGGGCTATGCCCTGGGCCTGCTGCTGATCGTGCCCCTGGGTGACCTGCTGGAGCGGCGCCGCCTGATCGTGGTGATGACCCTGCTGGCGGCGGCGGGCCTGCTGGTCACCGCCCTGTCGCCTTCCATGGCCGGCGTCTTCGTCGGCACCGCCCTGGCCGGCCTGTTCTCCGTGGTGGCCCAGGTGCTGGTGCCCCTGGCGGCGACCCTGGCGGCGCCGGCCCAGCGCGGCAAGGTGGTTGGCACGGTGATGAGCGGCCTGCTGCTGGGCATCCTGCTGGCCCGTACCGTGGCCGGGGCCCTGGCCACCCTGGGCGGCTGGCGCACGGTCTATTGGGTCGGCGCCGCGGCCATGGCCCTGGCGGCCCTGGTGCTGGCCCGGCGCCTGCCCCGCTACCAGCACAGCGTCGGCCTCAGCTACCCGCGGCTACTGCTGTCGGTGCTCGGCCTCTTCCGGGAGGAGCCGAGCCTGCGCCTGCGGGCCTTCCTCGGCGCCGCCGCCTTCGCCGCCTTCAGCGTGTTGTGGACTTCCATGGCCTTCCTCCTGGCCGGCCCCGCCTACGGCTTTTCCGAAGTCACCATCGGCCTCTTCGGCCTGGCCGGCGCCGCCGGCGCCCTGGCCGCCTCCGCCGTCGGCCATCTGGCGGACCGGGGCCACGGCGACCGGGCCACCACCCTGGGCTGGTGGCTGCTGCTGCTCTCCTGGGGCGCCCTCTATTTCGCGCCCCTGTCCCTGGTGGCCCTGATCCTCGGCGTGCTAGCCCTGGACCTGGCGGTGCAGGGCGTGCACGTGAGCAACCAGGGCGCCATCTACCGCATCCGGCCCGAGGCCCGCAACCGGCTGACGGCGGCCTACATGACCTGCTATTTCATCGGCGGCGCCGCCGGCTCCCTGGTCTCCGCCGCCGCCTACGGCGCTGCCGGCTGGAGCGGCGTCTGCCTCTGCGGCGGCATCGTCAGCCTGGCCGGGCTGGCCGCTTGGCTGGGCGGCAGCCGTTTGCACAAGGCCGTGTCGGGAGCCTGACGTACTCCACCGGAAAGGGGAAAGGGCGGACAATAAGGCTGTCGTCATTGCCTTCTCGCCCACCATGCCCCGTCCCGCCGCTTCCTCCCCCGTCTGGCACCATCTCTCCGGCGACGCCGTTGCCGAGCACTGGCAGACCTCCTGCGCCGAAGGGCTGTCGGAGGCCGAGGTGGAATGCCGCCGCCAGACCCACGGCGAGAACCGGCTGACGCCCAAGCCGGGCAAGGGTCCCCTGTTGCGCTTCGCCCTGCAGTTCGCCCAGCCCCTGGTGCTGGTGCTGCTGCTGGCCGGGGCCGTCACCGCCTTTCTCGGCGAGTGGGTGGATTCGGGAGTCATCTTCGGCGTCACCCTGATCAACGCCATCATCGGCTTCATCCAGGAAGGCAAGGCGGAGAGCGCCCTGGCGGCCCTGGCCCGTTCCGTCGCCAGCGAGGTGACGGTGCTGCGGGAAGGGGAGAAGAAGCGCCTGCCCTCCCGCGCCCTGGTGCCCGGCGACGTGGTGCTGCTGGCTGCCGGCGACAAGGTGCCGGCAGACCTGCGCCTGTTCCGGGCCAAGGAGATGAAGGCCATGGAGGCGGCCCTCACCGGCGAATCCACGGCCAGCGACAAGCACGCCGAGACCCTGCCGCCGGAAACCCTGCTGGCGGACCGGGGCAACATGGCCTACGCCGGCACCATGGTGGTGAGCGGTCAGGGAGCCGGCATCACCATCGCCACCGGCGACGCCACCGAGACCGGACGCATCTCCAAGCTGATGGGCGAGACGCCGGACCTGATGACGCCCCTCACCCGCAAGATGGCGGCCTTTTCCAACTGGCTGCTGATGGCCATCGGTGCCCTGGCCCTGTTCACCTTTGCCGTCGGCCTGTGGCGCGGCGAATCCCCTTTCGAGATGTTCATGGCGGCGGTGGCCCTGGCCGTGGGCGCCATTCCCGAAGGCCTGCCGGCGGCCATGACCATCACCCTGGCCATCGGCGTCTCGCGCATGGCCAAGCGCCGCGCCATCATCCGCAAGCTGCCGGCGGTGGAAACCCTGGGCAGCACCACGGTGATCTGCTCCGACAAGACCGGCACCCTCACCGAGAACCAGATGACGGTGCGGGAAGTGGTGGCCGGCGGCATCGCCTACCCGGTGAGCGGCAACGGCTACGCCCCGGAAGGGGAGATCGGCGGCCGCCGCCTGGGCAACGAGGCGCCGCCGGAGCCGGCCCTGCGGGAAACCCTGCTGGCCGCCGCCTTGTGCAATGACGCCGGCCTCTTCAAGGAGGGGCGCCACTGGCAGATCAGCGGCGACCCGACGGAGGCTGCCCTGCTGGTGGCGGCGCGCAAGGCCGGGCTGGACGAACACACCCTGCTTTCCCTCTATCCGCGCCAGGACGAACTGCCCTTCGACTCGGCCCGCCAGTACATGGCCACCCTGCACCGGGGCGACGGCGGCCTGGTGGTCTATGCCAAGGGCGCCCTGGAAAAGCTGCTGCCCCACTGCCGCCGCCGCTGCAATGCGGAAGGCCAGCCGGTGCCCCTGACCGCGGCCGACGCCGCCGCCATCGAGCGCCAGGCCCGGGAGATGGCGGCCCGGGGCCTGCGGGTGCTGGCCGTGGCCCGCCGCGGCTGGGCGGCCGAGGCCGTGCTGGAGGCCGACTCCCTGATCGCCGGCGAGGGCCTGGACTACCTGGGCCTGATCGGCATGATGGACCCGCCCCGGGCCCAGGCCGTGGCGGCGGTGAAGGCCTGCCGCAACGCCGGCATCCGGGTCAAGATGATCACCGGCGACCATGCCGTCACCGCCCTGGCCATCGCCCGCCAGATCGGCATCGCCGCCGAGGGCGAGCAGGCCCTCTCCGGCGGCGAACTGGCGGCCCTGGACGATGCCGGGCTGCAGGCGGCGGTGCAGCAGATCAACGTCTTCGCCCGGGTCGAGCCGGAACAGAAGCTGCGCCTGGTGCGGGCCCTGCAGGCCCAGGGCCAGGTGGTGGCCATGACCGGCGACGGGGTGAACGACGCCCCGGCCCTGAAGCAGGCCAATATCGGCATCGCCATGGGCATCACCGGCACCGAGGTGGCCAAGGAGGCCGCCGCCATGGTCCTCACCGACGACAACTTCGCCGCCATCGAGGCGGCGGTGGAGGAGGGCAGGGGCGTCTTCGACAATCTGGTGAAGTTCATCACCTGGACCCTGCCCACCAATTTCGGCGAAGGACTGGTCATCGTCGCCGCCATCGTTGCCGGCGCCACCCTGCCCATCACGCCCCTGCAGATCCTGTGGATCAACATGACCACGGCCGTGTTCCTCGGCCTCATGCTGGCCTTCGAACCCATCGAGAAGGGCGTCATGGCCCGCCCGCCCCGGGC
>NZ_JBXAST010000091.1:0-6156 GCF_058809645.1 Azospira sp. MPR-E4
CAGGTGGGCAGGGTGGGGGAAAATTTCATCATTCGCTTCCGTTGTGCCGCCGAAGGCGCTTGCATCGCCCCCCCGGCTTGTGGTCTAAAGACGCTTTTGCTCACGGCCCGCAACGGGCCCCTTGCGATCCTTCTGCGACTGCCGATGCGGTTCCACCGGTTTCACGCCGCCCTTCTCTGTTCTCTCGCGCTCCATGCCGCCGCGCTCCTGCTGCTGCCGCCTCCGGCGGCGCCGGCCCGGGCCGCCGTGCCGTTGCAGGCGCGCCTGCGCCCGCCGCCTCTGACGCCTGCCGCCCAGGAACCGCCGCCGCCACCGCCCCGGGAAGAAGCAGCGCCGCCACCACCGGAGAAACCTGCGACCGCCAAGCCCAAGCCCGAGAAAAAGGCCTCGGCCAAACCGGCACCGGCCCGTTTCAAGGAGCCGCCGGCCAGTTTCAACGGTTACCCGGTCCTGGCGGGGAACGCCGCCCGCAGCGCCTTCAGCCAGCTGGCGCGGCAGCCCCTGTATCCGCCCGAGGCCATTGCCCGGGGCCTGCAGGGCGAGGTGTTGCTGCTGCTGTTCCTCGACGCCAACGGCAATGTGCAGGCGGCCCGGGTGGAGCGCAGCAGCGGCCAGCTCCTGCTGGACCAGGCCGCCGTCGGCGCCGCCCGCCAGCTCAAGGCCCTGCCGGAAGGGGCGCCCCGGGAGGCGATCCTGCCGGTGCGCTTCAAGCTGGACTGAAACGGCCGCCCTCCGGCTCAGGCCGGAACCACCACCGGAGCACCTGGCGGCAGCGGCAACGGCCGCAAGCCGAGGCCCCTATTCTCTCAGATTGCCCCGGCCTCGCGCAGGGCGGCGATGGCCTCGGCGTCGTAGCCGAGCCGGGTCAGCACCGCCTCGGTATGTTCCCCCAGCCCCGGCCCCAGCCATTCGGTGCCGCCCGGGGTGGCGGAAAGCTTGGGCACGATGCCCGGCACCTTGAAGTCCTTGCCGTCCGGCAGGCGGGCGGACTGGATCATCTCCCGGGCCAGGAACTGGGGATCGGCGAACATGTCGGCCGCCGAATAGACCCGGGAGGCGGGCACCTCCGCCGCTTCCAGCTTGGCCAGCAGCTCGGCCTCGTCCAGGCCCGCCACCCAGGCGTCGATCAGGGCATACACCTCGTCCCGGCGCCCATCCCGGCCGGCGTTGTCGGCCAGGCCCGGGTCGGTCGCCAGATCCTCCCGCCCCAGGGCCCGCATCAGGCGCTGGAAGATGGCATCGCCGTTGGCGCCGATGGTGACGAACTTGCCGTCCCGGGTCTTATGGGTGTTGGAGGGGGTGATGCCGGGCATGATGTTGCCGGTGCGCTCCCGCACGAAGCCGAAGACGTCGAACTCGGGCACCAGGGATTCCATCATGGCGAAAATGGCCTCGTACAGGGCCACGTCCACCACCTGCCCTTTGCCCCCTTGCACCTCCTTGTGGCGCAGGGCCATGAGGGTGCCGAAGACGCCCCACAGGGCGGCGATGGAATCGCCGATGGAAATGCCGGTGCGTACCGGCGGCCGGTCGGCAAAGCCGGTGATGTAGCGCAGGCCGCCCATGCTCTCCCCGACGGCGCCGAAGCCCGGCTGGTCCTTGTAGGGCCCGGTCTGGCCGAAGCCGGAGAGGCGCAGCATGACCAGGCCCGGGTTGAGGGCGGATAGTTCCTCCCAGGAGAGGCCCAGTTTTTCCATGACCCCGGGGCGGAAGTTCTCCACCACGATGTCCGCCTCCGCCACCAGCTTGCGCACGATGTCCCGCCCCTGGGGATGCTTCAGGTTCACCGTCACCGACTGCTTGTTGCGGGACTGGACGAACCACCACAGGGAGGTGCCTTCGTACAGCTTGCGCCACTTGCGCAGGGGATCGCCGCCGTCCGGCGACTCGATCTTCACCACCTCGGCGCCGAACTCGGCCAGCAGGCGGGAGGCGAAGGGCCCGGCGATGAGGGTGCCCAGCTCGACGACCTTGAGGCCGGCCAGGGGCTTGGGAGGACAGGAGGCGGCTGCGGACATGGGGGCGGAACCTGTAAGGGAAGGCGCCATTATGCCCGCTCCGCCCCCTGGCCTATACTGCCCGCCACAGCCACGAGGAGAAGCCATGAACCAGACCGTTTTCAGCCGCATCATCAACGGCGAACTGCCCTGCGCCAAGGTGTACGAGGACGGCCACGTCTTCGCATTCATGGATGCGGGCCAGGTCAATCCGGGCCACGTCCTGGTGGTGAGCAAGAAGCCCTTCGAGACCCTGCTCGACGCCGACGAGGAAACCGCCGCCGCCCTCATGCGCGCCGCCCGCAAGATCGCCCTGGCGGTGCAGGACGCCTTCGGCCCCGAAGGCATCACCATCCTTCAGGCCAACCGGCCCCAGGGCTGGCAGACCGTGCCCCACCTGCACCTGCACGTGCTGCCCCGCCACGCCGGCGACGGCGTCGGCCTGGTGTGGCCGCGCAAGGAGCCGGGCCTGGAGCAGTTGCAGACCCTGGCGGCAAAAATAAAGGTAACGGACTGAAGCTGCGGGTAAAATACGCCCCCTTCGCCTGTCGCCCGCCCGCCGGCGCGGCAGTCCGGCGGCACCGACCCCAGCTCCCCACCCTTTAATCATCGAGTCCCCATGAAACACATCGCCCGCAAGCGCTTCGGCCAGAACTTTTTGCAGGACCCGCAAATCGTCGCCGACATCGTGGGCGCCGTGAATCCGCCCCGGGACGGCCAGGTGGTGGAAATCGGCCCCGGCCTGGGCGCCCTCACCGTGCCCCTGATGGCCCGGGTGGACCACCTGCACGTGGTGGAGATCGACCGGGACCTGATCGCCCGCCTGAAAAAGCAGTACCCCAAGGACAAGCTGACCATCCACGAGGGCGACGCCCTGGAGTTCGACTTCGGCCAGCTGGGCCCCAACCTGCAGATCGTCGGCAACCTGCCCTACAACATCTCCACCCCCCTGCTCTTCCACCTGGCCAGCTTCGCCCCCATGGTGCGGGACATGCACTTCATGCTGCAGAAGGAAGTGGTGGAGCGCATGGTGGCCCTGCCCGGCGAGAGCGAATACAGCCGCCTCTCGGTAATGCTGCAGTACCGCTTCTACATGGACTGGCTGCTGGATGTGCCACCCGAATCCTTCGACCCGGCGCCCAAGGTGGATTCGGCCGTGGTGCGCCTGATTCCCCGTCCCCAGGAAGAACTCACGGCCAAGGACCCGGCCCTGCTGGAAAAGGTGGTGCAGGCCGCCTTCTCCCAGCGGCGCAAGATGCTGCGCAACACCCTCAAGGAACTGGGCGGCGAAGCCTGGCTCGAAGCCCACGGCATCAAGCCCACGGCCCGGGCCGAGGACGTGCCGGTGGCCGACTACATCGCCCTGGCCAACAGCCTGGTCAAGCCCGAAAACTAGGCACCCCTGAGAGGCAGGCGGGATGCGGCTGCCGGGCACAGCATCGCCGGCAGGCCCGTCCTTTCTGCCTCCCAGCCCATCCCCCTGACGACTACTGGCGCCACGCCATTGCCGCCGCGGCGGGCCGCCGGCCAAGCGGGTAAAATGGCGGCCTTGGCTCCCCCCCGGTGTTACGGATTCATCCCATGCTACGACTGACCGAAATCAAGCTCCCCCTGGACCACCCCGAAGCGGACCTGCGCAGCGCCGTCTGCCAGCGTCTGGGCATCGCCGACGGGGACCTGCTGGGTTATTCGGTCTATCGCCGCAGCTTCGATGCGCGCAAGAAGTCCGCCATCGTCTTCATCTACGCCATCGACGCCGAGGTGCGCGACGAGGCCGCCGTGCTCAAGCGCCTGGCCGGCGACAAGCACGTCATGCCCTCCCCCGACACCACCTACCGCTTCGTCGCCCGGGCCCCGGCCCAGCTGGCGACGCGGCCCGTGGTCATCGGCACCGGCCCCTGCGGCCTCTTCGCCGGCCTGCTGCTGGCCCAGATGGGCTTCAAGCCCATCATCCTGGAGCGGGGCAAGGCGGTGCGGGAACGCACCAAGGACACCTGGGGCCTGTGGCGCAAGGGCGAGCTGAACCCGGATTCCAACGTGCAGTTCGGCGAAGGCGGCGCCGGCACCTTCTCCGACGGCAAGCTCTACAGCCAGATCAAGGACCCGCAGCACCACGGGCGCAAGGTGCTGGAAGAGTTCGTCAAGGCCGGGGCGCCGGAGGAAATCCTCTACATCAGCAAGCCCCACATCGGCACCTTCCGCCTGGTGGGCATGGTGGAGAAGATGCGGGCCAACATCACCGAACTGGGCGGCGAAGTGCGCTTCGGCTGCCGGGTCGAGGAAATCGAGATCGAGCGGGATGCCGCCGGCAACGGCCAGGTGCGCGGCGTGGTGCTGGCCGACGGCGAGCGCATCCCCAGCGACCATGTGGTGCTGGCCGTGGGCCACAGCGCCCGGGACACCTTCCACATGCTCTACGCCAAGGGCGTCTACATCGAGGCCAAGCCCTTCTCCATCGGCGTGCGCATCGAGCATCCCCAGGCCCTCATCGACAAGGCCCGCTTCGGCCCCTTCGCCGGCCACCCCCTGCTCGGCGCCGCCGACTACAAGCTGGTGCACCACTGCAGCAACGGCCGTTCCGCCTACAGTTTCTGCATGTGCCCCGGCGGCACCGTGGTGGCCGCCACCTCGGAGCCGGGCCGGGTGGTGACCAACGGCATGAGCCAGTATTCGCGCAACGAGCGCAACGCCAACAGCGGCATCGTGGTCGGCATCGCGCCGGAGACGGACTACCCGGGCCATCCCCTGGCCGGCATCGACTTCCAGCGCCACTGGGAATCGAAGGCCTTCGAAGCCGGCGGCGGCACCTACGCCGCCCCCGCCCAGCGGGTCGGTGACTTCCTCGCCGGGCGCCCCTCCACCGCCCCGGGCGGGGTCGAGCCCTCCTACACGCCGGGAGTGCACTGGACCGATCTCTCCCAGTGCCTGCCCTCCTACGTGGTGCAGGCCCTGCGCGAAGCCCTGCCGGCCTTCGACAGGCAGATCCGCGGCTTCGCCATGGCCGACGCGGTCATGACCGGGGTCGAGACCCGCACCTCCTCCCCCATCCGCATCAAGCGCGGCGACGACCTGCAGAGCCTCAACACCCGGGGCCTGTACCCGGCCGGCGAAGGCGCCGGCTACGCCGGAGGCATCCTCTCCGCCGGGGTGGACGGCATCAAGGTGGCCGAAGCCGTGGCCCTGGACATGGTGGGCCGGCCCGCCGCCTGAGCGGCCGCGCCCGCCGGCATCCCGCTCACGCGCACGCCATGGGCTTTTTCGACTGGCTGCTCGGCCCCCGCCACAGCGACCTGGCGGACGACGGCCTGCAACAGGCCATCCACCAGGTCATGGCCGGCGTCGATCCGCGCCTGCAGGCCATGCACGGCGCCCGGGAGCGCCTTGCCCCGGCCGTCGCCCACGCCCTCGACTACGCCCGCAGCATCGCCGCCCGCCAGGCCGACTGCCTTCCCCTGCAAGCCTCCCGCTGGGCCGCCAGCCCGGTGCTGCGGGCCCTCTTCGCCCGCCCCGAGGACATCACCGCCACCGTGAATGCCAGCCCGGACCTGCGGGAATTCCTCGACAGCGGCGGCGACGGCTGCGGCGACACCATCTACTGCATCGTCGCCGCCACGCCGCAACAGCACACCACCCTGGGCACCGCCCTGGAAGGGGACCTGCTGCGCCGGGACGTGGAGCGGCACAGCATCAGCTTCGGGGACTTCCGCCTGGTGGGCTTTTCCGCCAGCCCCCAGGCCCTGCAGCAGCGCACCCAGGAGATGGTGCTGGAAGCCCTGGTGCTGGACGCCCTGGCCGAAATCACCGCCAGCCAGGCCCGGGGCCGGGCCCTGGAGGCGGAGCACGGCCTGCTGCGGCACCGCCTGGCACTCATGGCCCAGAGCCGGGCCGGCCTCAACGGCCTGGAAGCAGAAGGCGCCCACCACCAGGACGTGGCCCAGCTGCGCCAACAGCTGGCCGACAACGAAGCCGCCCTGGCCGCCGCCCATAGCGGCAGCGGCTGGCTGGAGGCCACCCTGGAACAGTTGCAGGCCCACCTGGCGGCGGCCGAGGAGAGCCTGCCCATCCGCCCCACGGTGCTCTGGCTCGACCCCATGAACCTGATGACGGCACCCCAGGCGGCCAATGCCGCCCCCGTGGCCCTGACGGAAATCGCCCGCCC
>NZ_JBXAST010000092.1:0-5908 GCF_058809645.1 Azospira sp. MPR-E4
GACCATGCCCGATCCCGCCCCCGCCAAGGACATCGCCCCGGAAATCCCCGCCGAGAACCGGGTCAACCTGGACGAAGCCCGCCTGCAGATAGGCGACGCCCTGCAGCTGCAACCCAACGGCGACGCCAACGCCGCCCGCCACTACGTCAAGCTGATCGGCTTCACCAAGGGCGCCAGCGTCCTGGTCAGCACGCCCAAGGTGGACGGCGCCTACATTTTCGTGCGGGACGGCCAGAATTACGTGGTGCGGGCCTTCTCCGGCAAGAACGCCTACGCCTTCTCCACCACGGTGGTGCGTTCCGTGGCCGTGCCCTACCCCTACCTGCACCTGTCCTATCCCAAAGACGTGCGCGCCCTGGTGGTGCGCCGCGGCGCCCGGGCCAAGGTCAATCTCATCGCCAGCGCCCGCCGCCTCGACGCCCTGGGCCAGGAAAGTCCGGACGCCTGCGCCGCCAGCATCCGCAACGTCAGCATCTCCGGCGCCATGCTGGCCTCGCCCCATCCCCTGGGGCTCCAGGGCGACAGCATCCGCCTCTCCTTCAAGATCGCCCTGGCCGACATCATTTCCCTGGTGACCCTGGATGCGGTCATCCGCGCCGTCAATCCGGGCGGCGAAGACCTGGGCCCCGGCATGATCGGCTACGGCCTGGAATTCGTCGGCGGCGAAGCCCAGGACCGCATCACCCTCACCGCCTTCGTCTACCAGAAGCTGCTGGAGCAGGACGCGGCCACCTGAAACTCCGGACAGCCGCGGCCAAGCCAGGCCGTCCCCATCAGGCCTGCATGGCCCGGGCCACCAGCAGGGTGTCGGTGAACTGCTCGAAAGCGACGATCCGGCCGCCGGCAAGCTGCCACACATGGGTCGCCCGGGCCCGCATCGACTTGCCGGTTTTACGGTAAGTGCCGCTGTAGCTGCCGATACCCACCACTTCCTCGCCGCCGTCGATCAACCGTTCCAGGACAAAGGTGTAGTCCTCCCAGTCGCGGCCGAGAACAGCGAAGACATGGGTGCCCACCTCGGCGGCACCGATCCAGGTGCCGGCGCAGGGAAAGCCCGCCATCTCGGTCCAGGCCGCCTGCGGCGACAGGTCCGCCAGCATGCCGGCCAGGTCCCCCCGGGCCGATGCGGCGTAATGCTCGGCAACGATCTGCAGATTGCTTTTCATGACCAGACGCCCGGCTTACAGGGCACAACCGTCGACGCCGCAGCCCGGGGCCTGGGCGGCGCTCCCAGCGGGCAGCCCTGCACGCTGGCGCAGACGCTCCTGGAAGGCCTGGGGACGCCCCAGGTAGGCGGAGACGTCGATGCTCTGCAGGCCCTCCGCCGTTTCGAGGACGAAAGTGGGAAAGCCCTGGGCGCCGACCCGGGTCATGAATTCCCGGGTCTCCCGGAAATGGGCCTGCACCGCCTCGCCCGAGAGTTGCGCCAGGGCCTCGGCAAAGGCCGCGGCATCGAGCCCGAGGGATGCGGCCAACTCCACCAGCACCGACGGCTCGGCGATGCGACGGCCTTCTTCATAGTGGGCCACCTGCAACCGGGCCAGCATGTCCAGCCCGCGGCCGGCCAGCTGCTCGGCGGCCAGCATGGCGGCGGTGGGCGGCTCGGAGTCGAAGACCGCGCCGTTGTCCCGGAGCAGGCCGTCCGTGTAGGCAGGGCCGAAGGGCTGGCCGCTCAACTGGGCGATCCGCTGGTCATGAGGTTGGACATAGGCGCGCAGCTGGGGCGTCACCGCCTGGCGCCGGGCGCCGGCCATCATGCCGCCGCTGCGGGGCCGCACCGGCAGGACGTCGCGGGCTACCCGCACCAAAGGGGCGGCGCCATAGCACCAGCCGCACAGCGGGTCGTAGAGGTAATGCAGGATCGGGGCCGTCATGGTTCGGGAATTCCTTGGATGGAGGCGAAAAATCAGGACCGTGCCGCCAGGATGGCTGCGGCACGCTCCTGGCGCAGGGTCTGAGGGCTTACCACTGCATCTCGCCCTTGTTGACCTTGGCACCGATCTCCAGGGCCACGCCCAGGCCGGCCCGGGGGTAGGCCTGCTGCATGGCGGCGATCAGCTCGGCGGCATTGGAGGCTTTGGCAGCTTCCGCGTCGAAGCGTTGCAGGTAGCTGCGGGTGTAGCCGATGGCGCTGGCGTCCAGGGCCGTGCCGGGGGCCATGTGGCCCGGCACCACCAGGGCGGGCTGCAGCGCCTCGATCTCGTCCAGCTGGGCGAACCAGGCCTGGCGCTGGCTCGCCGTCCGGGTATCGGCGGTCCACACGTGCAGGTTGCCGAAGATGGCGATATTGCCGACCACCGCCCGCAGCGACGGAATCCACACATAGGGGCGATGGGCCAGCTCGCCGCTGGTGCCGCGCACTTCTACGGTCTCGCCGTCGACGCTGAGGCGGGTGCCCTGCAGCAGTTCCGGCACGATCGGCTGACGGGGCCCGTTGGCGCCCATCTTCGGGCCCCAGAAGGCCATCTTGGCGGCCATTTTGGCCTGGATCTTTTCCCGCACCGCCGGCGTGGTCAGCACCCGGGCCTGGGGGAAATGGGCTTTGAGCACCTCGGCCCCGAAATAGAAATCCGGGTCCGCATTGCTGATGAAAATGGTCGTCAGGGTCTTGCCGCTGTCCAGCACATTGGCCGCCACCCGCAGGGCATCGGCCCGGGTGAAGCCGGTGTCGATGACCACGGCTTCGCTCTTGCCGCTCACCACCACCGCATTGACGTGGAAGCTGTGGCCGTCGGCGTTGTACACCTGCACCTGCAGCGGCGCCGGAGTCCGGGCGGCACCCTGGCTTTGGGCATGGCCGGGGGCGACGATGCCGAGGGTCAGGGCGGGAATGGCGAAGCGGGCGATGCGTTTGAGGGAAAACATGGAAGTCTCCGTGCATGGATGGGTTGTGATGACAGGGCGAACTTTATCTATTGCAAAATGGTTGATAAAGTTCGATCCAGTTGATTATTTATTGCACGAATCGATCAAATGGACCGCCTGACCGCAGTACGCGTCTTCGTTGAAGTGGCCGACCGGGGCAGCCTGACCCAGGCCGCCGAGCACCTGGACATGTCGGCGGCGATGGTCAGCCGCTACCTGGCGGCGGTGGAGGACTGGTTCGACGCCCGCCTGCTGCACCGGACCACGCGCAAGGTCAGCCTCACCGATGCCGGCCTCGCCGCCCTGCCCTCCTGCCGGCAACTGCTGGACATTGCCACCGAGGCACGGCACCTGGCCGCGGCCCGCAACCGGGAGCCGGCCGGGGTGCTGCGCGTCACCACCGCCGGCTCCTTTGCCGACGCCCAGCTGACGGCGGCCCTGGCAGACTTCCAGCGGCAGCATGAGCAGGTGGAAATCGTCCTCTCGGTGGGGGACAAGCCCACCGACCTGGTGGCGGAACGTGTCGATCTGGCGGTACGCATCACCAACACCCTGGACCCGGCCATGATCGCGCGGCCCCTGGCCCGCTGCCGCTCCCTGCTGTGTGCCGCGCCCGCCTACCTGGAACGATATGGCAAGCCCGAAACGGCCGAGGACCTGCAGCGGCACCGCTGCATCGCCCACGCCTTCGGCATCGGCAAGCAGTACCGGTTCACGCGCAACGGCGCCGACCTTGCGGTGCCGGTGAACTGGAGCTTCCACACCAACGAGACGGCGGTGCTGCGGCGGGCCGTGCTGTGTGGCGCCGGCATCGGCATGCTGCCCACCTACTACCTGGGGGACGACCTGGGCGCCGGTCGCCTGGTGCCCCTGCTGCCGGACCATGAACCGGAAGTGCTGGGCATCCACGCCATCTACCTCTCCCGCCAGCACCAGCCCCTGGCCCTGCGCCTGCTGGTGGACTTCCTCGCCGAGCGCTTTGCCGGCGATCCGGCGCCGTGGGATCGGGGACTCGATCTGCCCGACCTCTCCTGAACGGCCGGGGCGACGACGGCCCCGCCAGGGTGCCGCCCCGGCGCCAGACGAAAAAAAAGGCCGGCGCATTGCTGCGCCGGCCTTTTTCATGGGGATCGCCCTGGCTTAGTGGTGCCGGGTGCCGTTGCGGTGGTTGCCGCCACTGCGGGGCGTGCCACCGTTGCCGCTGGCGGCACCGCCGCCGCTGCGACTGCGGCCTTCGCCACCCTGGCCACGGCCGCCACTGCCGCCGTTACCGCCGCTGCGGTTGCCGCCGCCGTTGTTGCCGAAGCTGCGGCCCGGCTGGCCCTGCCCCTGGCGCTGACCTTGGCGTTGTCCCTGGCCCTGGCGCTGGCCGCCACGGTTCTGGGGCGGTGCCGGGGTCGGGTTGGCGCTGGGCTCGAAGCCGGGCAGCACCTCCTTCTCCAGGTCCTTTTTGATCAGGCGTTCGATGCTGCGCAGGTTGTCCCGCTCGTCGTGGCAGACCAGGGAGATGGCCTCCCCTTCGGCGCCGGCGCGGCCGGTGCGGCCGATGCGGTGCACGTAGTCCTCGGCCACATTGGGCAGCTCGTAGTTCACCACATAGGGCAGCTGGTCGATGTCGATGCCCCGGGCGGCGATGTCGGTGGCCACCAGGGCCACCAGCTTGCCTTCCTTGAACTCGGTCAGGGCCCGCACCCGGGCGCCCTGGGTCTTGTTGCCGTGCAGGGCGGCGGAGCGGATGCCTTCCTTGTCCAGGCGGCGGGAAAGGGCATCGGCGCCGTGCTTGGTGCGGGTGAAGATCAGCACCTGGTTCCAGCCCCGGTTCTCGAAGAGGTGCAGCAGCACGTCCTTCTTCTTTTCCCGGTCCACGTGGATGACCTTCTGGCTGACGGTTTCCACGGTGGTGTTGCGGCGGGCCACTTCGATGGACTGGGGATCGTGCAGGAAGCTCCTGGCCAGCTCCTTGATCTCGTCGGAGAAGGTGGCGGAGAAGAGCAGGTTCTGGCGCTTGCCGTTGGGCGGCAACAGGGCCAGGATCTTGCGGATGTCGCGGATGAAGCCCATGTCCAGCATGCGGTCGGCTTCATCCAGGACCAGGATTTCGATGCCGGAAAGGTCCAGGGTGCGCTGGTTGATGTGGTCCAGCAGGCGGCCCGGGCAGGCCACCAGGATGTCCACGCCGCGCTTCAGGGCGGCGATCTGGGGATTCATGCCGACACCGCCGAACATGGACATGGACTTCAGGGGCAGATGCTGGCCGTAGGTACGGACGCTTTCTTCCACCTGCAGGGCCAGTTCCCGGGTCGGCGCCAGGATCAGCACCCGGGGCTTGCGCGCCAGGCGGTTGAGGGGGCTTTCGCCGGCCTGGGCCTGGGACAGCAGTTGCAGGATGGGCAGGGTGAAACCGGCGGTCTTGCCGGTGCCGGTCTGGGCGCAGGCCATCAGGTCGCGGCCGGCGAGGACGGCGGGAATGGCTTGTTGTTGAATGGGGGTGGGTTCGGTGTAACCCTGCTCGGCAATGGCGCGCAGGATTTCGGCCTTGAGGCCGAGATCGGTAAACAGCATGGATGCTCCTGGTGGGTAGCCCTTGGGCCCTGCGTGCGCTGCGGCACGAACCAGTCGAGGCGAACTACGGGGATGGGGTAATTCACGCGGCGGGCAGAGGGCCCGGCCGGAGGGATTTCAACGAAATCACGACGCCCGCCGTGACTGATTACGGCGACGCGAGGCGCGCAGTGTAGCACGGTCCCCCGCCCCCCGGGCCGCCATTCGCCCCCGGGTTGCCGGAAACCTTCGCTTACACGGATGTAAATGTCTGCAAAAACGGCCACCGGCCACCCGGCAGGCCCGGGGATAATTGTTAAGATTCAATCACCGGGCCGCATCCGAGCCGCTTGCGGCCCCCAGGCGAACTGCCTGCCAGCGGCTTGCCCGCGGCCAATCCGGGCCGCCGCAGCGTCCCGTCGGCACCCGCCGTTCCGCTCTTCTCCACCACTGTCCTGGCCCACCGTCGCCCCCACCGGAATCCCATGCCGCTCTCCCCGCC
>NZ_JBXAST010000093.1:0-5795 GCF_058809645.1 Azospira sp. MPR-E4
GCCCTGGCGGGCCTGGGCGCAGCCCTGGGCCGTCTGCCCCTGATCCGGGACCACCTGGAAGCCGGCCGCCTGATCCCCCTGGCCCCGCCCCAACCCACCCCGGGCCGACGCGCCTACTACCTGCTGCGCAGCCCCTCGTCCAAGCGCCCGGAGGTGGATGCCTTTGCCGAGTGGCTGATTGAACTCGGTAACAGCGACGGAAATGCCAGTACGGAAACGGGCAGCCAGTCGCCTTCCGGCAACTGACTGCCCGTTCCTGTCAGACCGGACGACTTACTTCAGCGGCAGATAGATATCCGTCACCAGTTCATTCTCCGGCGTATCCGGCAGCAGGTTGAGGTAGTGGAAGAACAGGGGGAAGTCCCGCAGTTCCTCGCCGCTGCCCGGCAGCCAGTTGCGGTAGAGGGGATAGATGCTCTCGCCGATGCGCATGTGGGAGCCCAGGTGGCGCACCCGGGCACAGCGGCCGCCGGGGATTTCCTTGGTGACGACGCCCTGGGCATTGGGCGGCACCTGGGCCTGGACTTCGCCGGCGATGTCGAAGCGGAAACGGGACGGCTCGGTGGTGTCCGGGTTGTCGTAGGCGATGCCGAAGGTGCGGCTGCTGTCCTTGGGCGAGAGGCCGGTGGACTTGCGCCAGTCGATGAAGCGGGCAACCGAGTCGTTGACCTTCTCGGCGGGGCCCAGGTGTTCCAGGGCGGCAATCAGGGTGTTTTCAATTTCTACAATTTCAACCTGCACGGTGGCATTCCTTTCGGGTAGCCGGAACCGGTAGCGCTCGCTCCAGCCTTGCCAGTCGGGCTGTCGCCGGAACTGGCTGGGCGACTGGCCGAAGATGTGGCGGAAGGCGCGGGAAAAGGATTCCGGGTTTTCAAAGCCGGCCTCCAGGGCGATGTCGATGATCCGGATCCGGGGCTGGAAGGCGAGCTTGAAGGAAGCCCGTCGCAGCCGCAGCAGCAGGAGATAGCGGGTCGCACTGGTGCCGAGAAAATCGGCGAATTGCCGATCGAAGTGGAAACGGGAGAAATGGGCGACCCGGCTCAGGCGCTCCGCCGTCAACGGCTCGTCCAGGTGGGCCTCGATATAGGCCAGCACCTTGTCGAAGCGCGCCGCGTAGCGGCTGATTCGGTCGTCGTTCATCATTTCCTCCTGTTCGCAGCACGCACTATGGGCGAAGGGGCGCAACAAATCCTGACCGTAATTGCTCAATGTATCCCGGCAAGCTGGCTTCACCGCCGGCTACCGGGTCACAATGCAGGCTGGATTCCGACCCGCCGCCGCCATGCACGACCTGCCGCCCCTGCACACCCTGCCCGCCTTCGAGGCTGCCGCCCGCCTGGGCAGTTTCCTCGCCGCCGCCGAAGCCCTGCACCTGACGCCCTCGGCGGTGAGCCACCGCATCCGCCTGCTGGAAGAACACCTGGGCCAGAGTCTGTTCGAGCGGCGGCACCGGGCCATCGCCCTCACCGCCGCCGGCCGCCGCTACCTGGCCGTGGTGCGGGACACCTTGCTGCGCCTGGACGAGGCCAGCGCCGAACTGCGGGCGCCGGAGAAAACCCGCCTGCGCATTTCCGCCGCCCCGGCCCTGGGCAGCAAGTGGTTGGTGAGCCGGGTGGCGGCCTGGCAGCAGCAGCACCCGGAAACGGAATTCAGCCTGGGCACCGCCACCAGCCTGGCTCCCCTGCTGGCCGGCGAGGCCGACATCGGCCTGCGCTACGGCGAGGAGGAATGGCCCGGGCTGCTGGCCTGGAAGCTGTTCGAGGAGCGGGTCTTCCCCGTCTGCAGCCCGGCCCTGGCAGCCCAGCTGCACACGCCGGCGGACCTGGACCTGGGCCACGTCCGCCTGCTGCGCCATCCCCTGCTCTCCTGGCAGCGCTGGTTTGCCGCCGCCGGGGTCAAGCATGCCGAGCCCAAGGAGGGCCCACTCTACGAGGATGCCCTGCTGATGCTGGAAGCGGCAGTGGCGGGCCACGGCGTGGCCCTCATGGCGGAGACCCTGGCGGCCCCCTACCTGGCCGAGGGCCGCCTCAGCCGCCCCTTCGCGGCAGACTGCCCGGACCGCAGCTTCTACGTGGTAGCGCCGCCGGCAGTGCAGGAGAAGCGGGGCGCCATGGACTTCATCCGCTGGCTGGTGCGCTCGGCCAAGGCCGCCTAGGGCATGTCGCCGGAGGGCAGCGGGTGGCCGTCCGCCGTGCCCCAACAGCAAGGCCGACTCGCCGACGGCGAACTCCCGCCCGTCTCAGTAGGCCATGCGCCCCGGCAGCAGCCCTGGCCAGCTGGCCAGGAAGCGCTCGAACTCATCCACCGGCAGGGGCCGGGCGAAGTAGTAGCCCTGGGCCTCGTCGCAGGCGAAGCGGCGGAGGCTCTGCAGCACCTCCACCGTTTCCACCCCTTCGGCCACGGTGCGCAGGTTGAGGCGGTGGGCCATTTCGATGATGGCGCGAACGATGGCCGCATCCTCCGCATCGCCGTCCAGGTTGCGCACGAAGGACTGGTCGATCTTCAGCTTGTTCACCGCCAGGCGCTTCAGGTAGGCCAGGCTGGAATAGCCGGTGCCGAAGTCGTCGATGGACAGGCGCACCCCCTGGTCCCGCAGGGTGCGCAGGGTGGACAGCACGGATTCGGTCTGGTTGAGCAGGGTGCTCTCGGTCAGCTCCAGCTCCAGCAGATGGGGCGGCAGGCCGCTCTCGGCCAGGGCCTCGGCCACGGTGCGCTCCAGGTCGCCGCGCTTGAACTGGATGGCGGAAATGTTCACGGCGATGGTCACCTCCCGTCCCAGCTCCCGCTGCCAGCGGGCCGCCAGACGACAGGATTCCCGCAGCACCCACTGGCCCAGGGGCACGATGAAGCCGCTGCTCTCGGCCACCGGGATGAAATGGGCCGGGGCAATCAGCCGGCTGCCGTCCTGCCAGCGCACCAGGGCCTCGGCCCCCACCACCTGGCCGCTGGCCAGGTCCACCTGGGGTTGCAGGTGCAGCACGAATTCGTCGCCGTCCAGGCCGCGCTGGAAGTTGTTGCGCAGGCGCAGGGTCTCCTGGGCGTGCAGGTTCATGGCCTCGTCGAAGAGGCGGTAGGTGTTCCGGCCCGCGTCCTTGGCGTGGTACATGGCCGTGTCGGCCTTCTGCATCAGGGTGGTGAAGTCCCGTCCGTCGTGGGGGAAGACGGCGACGCCGATGGAAACGGAAGTGGACAGCTGGTAGTGCTCCAGGGCCAGGGGTTGTTCCAGACAGGCCAGCAGCTTGCCGATCACCGGGTAGATCACTTCCACCTGCTGCAGCCCGGGCATGATCACCAGGAACTCGTCGCCGCCGAAGCGGCTCACCGTGTCGCTCTCCCGCAGGTGGCTGCGCAGGCGGTCGGCCACGGCCCGCAGCACCTTGTCCCCCACCTCGTGGCCGAGGGAGTCGTTGATGGTCTTGAAGCCGTCCAGATCGAGGAAGAGCAGGGCCACCTGTTCGCCGCGGCGGCTGGCGGCGGCGAGGGCCTGGTTGAAGCGATCCTCGGCCAGGAGCCGGTTGGGCAGGCCGGTGAGGGCGTCGTGGTGGGCCAGGTATTCGATCTGGTCGGCGTGGCGCTTGCGCTCGGCGATGTCGGCAAAGAGCAGCACCGCGCCCTGGGCCACGCCCGCCTCCTGGGCCAGGGGATAGAGGTCGTACTGCACCGGGAAACGGCTGCCGTCGGCCCGGGCGAACAGCGTGTCGTCGCTGTGCACCGAGTGGTCCTCCTCCAGGCAGGTGCGCAGGGCGGCACCCGCATCGTCGGCGTGCACCTGCTGCAGGAAATCGCCCCGGGGCAGTTCCTCCCCGTAGCCCAGCAGGCGCCGGGCCGCCGGGTTGGCGAAGGTCAGCCGGCCTTGCCGGTCCAGGCCGCAGATGCCCTCGCCGGCGGAATCGAGCAGTTGCTGGAAACGCCGCTCGCTGCTGGCCAGGGCCTGGCTGGCCGCGGCCCGGCGCCGCTCCGCCCGGTCCAGGCGCCACAGCAGCAGCCCCAGGCCGGCGAGGAAAATCAGCTCGACGCCACTGGTAATGCCCAGGGTCAGATACCAGGGCGCCAGGAAATCCTTGGCGGCGATGCCCACCGCCACGTAGAAGGGAAAGTCGCCGATGCGCTTGAAGGCGTATACCCGTTCCATCTGGTCGAGGGCGGCCCGGTAGCTGATGACGCCCTCCCGCTCGCCGGCCTCCACCCGCAGGTGCATGGGATTGTTGCTCAGGGTCTGGTTCACCGTGCCCGGCCGCTCGGGCCGGCGCAGCACCAGGCGGCCGTCGTCGGAGCGGCGGAAGGTGATGACCCCCCGGGGCCCCAGGTCGATGGCGTCGAAGAGTTGCTGGAAATAGCGCATTTCCAGGGGCGCCATCGCCACCCCGGCGAAGCTGCCGTCGGCCCGGCGGATGGGCATGGCGACCACCAGCTGGGTACGGCCGGAAATGCGCCCCACCGCCACTTCGGAGAAAAACAGGCGGATCTGGGGCTCGCGGCGCAGGGCCTGGAAGTAGCTGCGGTCCGCCACATTCACCCGGGGCCGGGTGACATCCGAGGCATAGAGCACATTGCCTTCCGCATCGATGATGCGCAGGCCGACGATCTCCGGAAAATGGCTGGCCCGCATGGCCAACTGCCGCTGCATGGCTTCGCCGTAGCGGGAAAATGCCTTGGGATGCAGGGCCTGGCGCGGCAGGTCGGCCACCAGTTCCCCCAGGTTGGACTCGATGCGGCGCAGGGTGGCCTCGAGACGGGCCTCCAGCACGCCGGAGACATTGCGCGCATCCTGGGCGGCCTGGCGGTGTTCGCTGTAATAGGCCGAGCCGAGCAGGAAGGCGGCGGGCACCACCGTGCCGAGGACGGCCAGGATGAAGAAGACAAGGTAAAGCTTGGGCCGTTTGGCTGACATGCGTACGCCATGCAGATGATCACGTACGGGATGGTAGCAAACAAATGGCGCGGGCTTGGCAGCCATCCGGACCTGCGGCGATTTGTCCCGCCGCCGCCTTGGGTTAGCATCCGGCAGTCAGCCACTCACTCCCGACCCCGACCATGGCCCGCATCCAGATCGAACTGCCCGAACGCTTTGCCTTCGCCACCGAGATTCCCCTCTACATCGGCCACATCAATTACGGCGGCCACCTGGACAACGCCCTGCTGCTGACCCTGGTGTCGGAGGCCCGGGTGCGCTTCTTCAAGTCCCTCGGCTACACCGAGCTGGACGTGGAAGGCGTCGGCATCGTGGTGGTGGACGCGGCCCTGCAGTACAAGGCCGAAGCCTTCCACGGCGAGACCATGGTGGTGGAAATGGCGCCATCGGATTTCAACAAGTACGGCTGCGACCTGCTGTGGCGCATGAGCGACAAGGAAAGCGGCCGGGAAGTGGCCCGGGGCAAGACCGGCATCGTCTTCTTCGACTACGGTCCGCGCAAGGTGACCCGGGTGCCCCAAGGCTTCCTGGAGCGGGTCGGCGCCGCCTGAGGCCCAGGGCGTAGCCACGGGCGCCGCCCTCTCCGCCTCTCCTTTCGCGCCCGGCATTGCCATGACCAGCGCTGCGGCCAGGCCAGCGCCGGCGCCACGATCGGCCGTGGTGCCGGGCCATGCCGCCCGCACCGCCCTCACCCGGCCAGCGGAAGTCGCCGCCCCCGGTGCCAAATCCAGATGAAATAAATTCATCCCAACCCGCCTCGTTTCGTTTGAGCCGGGTCCGGCCCTCCCCCATCCTTGCCCTACCGCTGTATCCGCTGTGCCACCGCCGCCCCACCGGGCAGCGGCGGGCCAGCGCCCCGCCGTTCCATCCACGTCCGGACACC
>NZ_JBXAST010000094.1:0-5789 GCF_058809645.1 Azospira sp. MPR-E4
GGCCCGCCCTTCCACCTTGCCTCCGGCTGAAAGCGCCCATGCTGCCCTGGCTCACCGCCGCCCACGAGTTCCCGCCCCTCGCCACCGCCCTCAGCGAGCCCAACGGCCTGCTGGCCGTAGGCGGCGACCTGGCGCCGGAACGCCTGCTGGCGGCCTACCGGCGCGGCATCTTCCCCTGGTATTCGCCCGGGGAGCCGATCCTGTGGTGGAGCCCGGACCCGCGCATGGTGCTGTTCCCCGCCGAATTCAAGGTTTCCCGCTCCCTCGGCCGGACCCTGCGCCGGGGCGGCTACGAGGTGCGCCTGGACACGGCCTTCGCCCGGGTCATCGCCGCCTGCGCCCAGACGCCGCGGCGGGGCCAGCACGGCACCTGGATCGTGCCGGAGATGCAGGCCGCCTACCGCCGCCTGCATGAACTTGGGCTGGCCCATTCGGTCGAAACCTGGGTGGATGGCGAACTGGTCGGCGGCCTCTACGGCATCGCCCTGGGACGCATGTTCTACGGCGAATCCATGTTCTCCTGGCGCAGCGACGCCTCCAAGATCGCCGTCGCCCATCTCGCCCGTTACCTGGAAAGGCTCGGATTCGGCATGGTAGATTGCCAGATGCACACCGCCCACCTGGCCTCCCTCGGCGCCCGGGAAATTCCCCGGGACGATTTCATCGCCCGCCTCGACGCCCTGGTGGCCGCGGGGCCCGCCCCCGGCCCCTGGCCGGCGGCAGATGCAAGCCACCTGTGGCATAGCGCAGCCTGACCGACATGTCCCAACTCAACGACTCGTCCCTGCCCTTTTCCCTGCTGCAGTTCTACGCCACCTCGCCCTACGGCTGCAGCTACCTGCCGGAGCAGCAGGCCCGCTCCCAGGTGGCCACGCCCACCCACCTGATCAACACGGAAATCTACAGCGAGCTGGTGCGGGCCGGCTTCCGCCGCAGCGGCGTGTTCACCTACCGTCCCTGGTGCGATGCCTGCCGCGCCTGCGTGCCGGCGCGCATCCCGGTGCAGCGCTTCGCCCCGGACCGGACCCAGCGGCGGGTGGCCCGCCAGCACGAAAACCTGGTGGCCCGGGAAGTGCCCCTGGAATTCGCCGCCAGCCACTACGAGCTGTACCAGCGCTACCAGGCCAACCGCCACGCCGGCGGCGGCATGGACCAGGACAGCCACGAGCAGTACGCCCACTTCCTGCTGCAAAGCCGGGTGGACACCCGGCTGGTGGAATTCCTCGAACCCGGGAGCGGCGCCGTGCGCATGGTCAGCGTCATTGACGTGCTCACCGACGGCCTCTCCTCCGTCTACACCTTCTACGACCCGGACGTGCCCGGCGCCAGCTACGGCACCTACAACATCCTGTGGCAGATCCAGCAGTGCCGGGAACTGGGCCTGCCCCACCTGTACCTGGGCTACTGGATCGGCGCCAGCCGCAAGATGGCCTACAAGATCCGCTTCAAGCCCCTGGAAGGGCTGGTGGACGGGGAATGGCAGGAACTGGGGGCGATCGCCGCCGCCCAGGCAGAAGCGGGCCCCAGGCCCTGAACCTTCAGGCCGCCCCCAGCACTGGCATCTTCCCCTGCAATTCCCGGCGCCTCTACCACCAGATATACGCCGCGGCCATCGACAGCAGTGTCTGTAAATTCCCGCACGGGCCTTGCAGACAACGTTTCACGATACGCAATTCAATCTCGCAGATAGGAATGCTTCTCGGGGTGTGGTAAAACTGCGCCCTTACCTTTAGTCATATGCCGCAAGACCGGTCCATGGTGCATTGCGGTAAAATCGCGCCCATGCTCTATTCACTCGCCCGCAAAATCTTCTTCTCCCTGGATGCGGAGAAGGCCCACGGCATCGGCCTCAACGGCCTGGCCGCCCTCCACGCTGCCGGTCTGTCCTGCCTCATGGGCAAGAAGGCGCCGGAATGCCCAGTGGAGGTCATGGGCCTCCGTTTCCCCAACCCGGTGGGCCTGGCCGCCGGCCTGGACAAGAACGGCGAATGCATCGACGGCATGGCCGCCATGGGTTTCGGCTTCCTCGAAGTGGGCACCGTCACGCCCCGGCCCCAGCCGGGCAACCCCAAGCCCCGCCTGTTCCGTATCGAGGAGAAGCAGGCCATCATCAACCGCATGGGCTTCAACAACGAGGGGGTGGACCACCTGCTGCAGAACGTGGCCCTGGCCCAGTTCCCCAAGTGCGGCGGCATCCTCGGCATCAACATCGGCAAGAACTTCGACACCCCCATCGAAAAAGCCGCCGACGACTACCTGATCTGCCTGGAGAAGGTGTATGCCGCCGCCAGCTACGTCACGGTCAATATCTCCAGCCCCAACACCAAGAACCTGCGCGACCTGCAGCGGGATGACGCCCTGGACGACCTGCTGCGCCAGCTGAAGGCGGCCCAGGCCCGCCTGGCGGAAAAGCACGGCAAGCACACCCCCCTGGCCCTGAAGATCGCCCCGGATCTGGACTACGCCCAGATCCAGGCCATCGCCGACCTGTTGCGCCAGCACCGCATGGATGGCGTCATCGCCACCAACACCACCCTTTCCCGCAACGGCGTCGAAGGCTGCCGCTACGGCAACGAGGCCGGCGGCCTCTCCGGTGCCCCGGTGCGGGACCTGTCCACCCAGGTGATCCGCAAGCTGGCCACCGCCCTCCAGGGCGAGGTGCCCATCATCGGCGTCGGCGGCATCCTTTCCGGTGCCGATGCGGCGGAAAAAATCGAGGCCGGCGCCAAGCTGGTGCAGATCTATTCCGGCTTCATCTACCGGGGGCCGGACCTGGTCCGGGAGGCAGCGGAAACCCTCTGCCGGATGGGCCGCTGAGCCCTCCGGGGCGGCCCGGCGGGCAATGCCCCCAGGGCCGCCAAGGTTGCCCCTTACGTTGTTCGGCGGGATAATGCACCGCCCCTGAAAATCCGACCATGATCAGCCACTATCTCTTCATCGTCATCGGCGCCGTGTTGGTGAACAACGTGGTGCTGGTGAAAATCCTCGGCCTCTGCCCCTTCATGGGCGTTTCCAAGAAACTGGAAACCGCCTTCGGCATGGGGGCCGCCACCACTTTCGTGCTGACCGTGGCCACCGGGGCCAGCTACATCATCGACCATTACCTCCTGATGCCTTTCGGCCTGGAGTATCTGCGCACCCTCTCCTTCATCGTCACCATCGCCGCCATCGTGCAGCTGACCGAAATGGTGATCCAGAAGACCAGCCCGGTGCTGCATCAGGTGCTGGGCATCTACCTGCCCCTGATCACCACCAACTGTGCCGTGCTCGGCGTACCCCTGCTCAACGTGGCCAACCACTACGATTTCGTCGAGTCCCTGCTCTTCGGCATGGGCTCCGCCGTCGGCTTCTCCCTGGTGCTGGTGCTCTTCGCCGGCATCCGGGAGCGCATCGAGGGGGCCGATGTGCCGGTTCACTTCCGCGGCGTCGCCATCGCCATGGTCACCGCCGGCCTCATGAGCCTGGCCTTCATGGGCTTCTCCGGCCTGGACAAGTACCAATAATGCTCATCGCCATCGCCATCATGGCCCTGGGGGCCGTCGTCCTGGGCGCCGCCCTGGGCTTTGCCTCGGTCAAGTTCAAGGTGGACGGCGATCCCCTGGTGGACAAGATCGAAGCCATCCTGCCCCAGACCCAGTGCGGCCAGTGCGGCTACCCGGGCTGCAAGCCCTACGCCGAAGCCATCGCCAAGGGCGAGGCCGACATCAACCTGTGCCCCCCCGGCGGTGCCGAGGGGGTGGGCAAGCTGGCCGATCTGCTGGGCCGGGAAGCCAAGCCCCTGGACGGGGTGGAGAAGCCGCCCCAGGTGGCCCTCATCGACGAGAACACCTGCATCGGCTGCACCCTGTGCATCCAGGCCTGCCCGGTGGATGCCATCGTCGGCGCCGCCAAGCAGATGCACACCATCGTCGAATCCCTGTGCACCGGCTGCGAGCTGTGCCTGCCGCCCTGCCCGGTGGAATGCATCACCATGGAGCCGATCCAGGAAACGGTGGATACGTGGAAGTGGAAATACCCGGTCGTCGAATTGAAGAGGGTCGCCTAAGCCATGGGCCTGATGCAGCTGTTCAAGTTCAAGGGAGGCGTCAAGCCGGCCACCAACAAGGCCCAGTCCGTCACCCTGCCCATCGCCAAGGCGCCCCTGCCCTCCGTGGTGGCCGTGCCCCTGCACCAGAGCATCGGCGGTACGCCCCGGCCCCTGGTGCAGGTGGGCGACAAGGTGCTGAAGGGCCAGATGATCGGCGAGGCCGATGGCTGGATCTCCGCCGCCGTGCACGCCCCCACCTCCGGCACCGTGCGGGAAGTGGGCATGTACGCCGCCGCCCACCCCTCCGGCCTGCTCACCGACTGCGTCGTCATCGAGCCGGATGGCGAGGACCGCTGGATCGAGCGACAGGTCGTCGATTACAAGACCCTGACCCCGGAACAGGTGCGCGAACTGCTGCGTGACATGGGCGTGGTGGGTCTGGGCGGGGCCGTGTTCCCCTCCCACGCCAAGACCCAGGCTTCCCGCAGCGTGCCCATGGAAGAGCTGGTGATCAACGGCGCCGAATGCGAGCCCTACATCACCTGCGACGACCTGCTGATGCGGGAACGGGCGGCCGAGGTGGTCAAGGGCATCGCCATCTTCCGCGACCTGCTGCAGCCGAAGAAGGTCCTCATCGGCATCGAGGACAACAAGCCGGAAGCCGCCGCCGCCATGGCCCAGGCCGTGCAGACCGCGGGCGAGGACTTCCAGGTCGTCAGCGTGCCCACCCTGTACCCGGCCGGCGGCGCCAAGCAGCTGATCCGCGTCCTCACCGGCAAGGAAGTGCCCGCCAACAAGCGCTCCACCGACATGGGTGTGCAGTGCTTCAACGTGGCCACCGCCTACACCGCCTGGCGCGCCCTGGGCCACGGCGAGCCGGTCATCTCCCGCCTGGTGACCCTCACCGGCAACGTGGCCGAGCCGCGCAACTACGAAGTGCTGATCGGCACCCCCATGGACGAACTGCTGGCCATCGCCGGCCCCAAGGCCAACACCGACGGCATCATCATGGGCGGCCCCATGATGGGCTTCCTGGTGCCCGAGGCCAAGGCGCCGGTGGTCAAGGCCACCAACTGCCTGATCGCCCATTCGCCGGCCCTGTTCCCGCCCAAGGCGCCGGAGATGCCCTGCATCCGCTGCGGCTCCTGCGCCCAGGTCTGCCCCCACGAACTGCAGCCCTTCGAGATGTACTGGTTCGCCCGGGCCAAGAATTTCGGCAAGACCCAGGAATACAACATCTTCGACTGCATCGAGTGCGGCTGCTGCTCCTTCGTCTGCCCTTCCCGCATTCCCCTGGTGCAGTACTTCCGTTTCGCCAAGAGCGAGATCTGGGCTCGGGAACGGGACAAGAAGGCGGCCGACGGCGCCAAGACCCGTTTCGAATTCAAGCAGCTCCGGGACGAGCGGGAAAAGCAGGAAAAGGCCGAGAAGCTGGCCAAGGCCGCCGCTGCCCAAGCCGCCAAGAAGGCCGCCGAAGCCGCTGCTGCCGCTGCTGCCGAAGGCGGCGCCCCGGCCGAAGCCGCTGCGGCGCCGGCCGCCCAGAGTCCGGAAGAGGCCGCCGCTGCCGCCAAGAAGGCCGCCATCGCCGCCGCCATGGAACGGGCCAAGGCCCAGCGCGCCCAGGCCCAGCCCCAGAATACGGACGATCTGGCCCCCGCCCAGCAGCAGGAAGTGGCCGACATCGAGGCCCGCCGCGCCCGCCTGCGGGACATCGCCAAGACCGAACTGGCCCACCCCGAAGCCCATCCCGCCGAGGCCGCCC
>NZ_JBXAST010000095.1:0-5534 GCF_058809645.1 Azospira sp. MPR-E4
GGCCCCATCAGCAGAAGCTGCGCCACCCCACCCCGTTTTCCTGATCCGCCACCCCGATCCACTCCGCTGCACAGCCCAGGGCCCCGCTCAAGGCGGCCACGGCCAGTTCGGGCCGGTTGCACTTCTCGCTCAGATGGGCGGCCACCACATGCTGCAGGGCGGAAGTATCCAAACGGGTCAGCAATTCCGCCGCCACGTCGTTGGCCAGGTGGCCATGGCTGCCGCCGATACGGCGCTTGAGGAAGGGTGGGTAGACGGATGCAGCCAGCAGATCCGGATCGTGGTTGCATTCGAGGAACAGGCCGTCGCAGGCCTGCAATACCTCCAGCACATGGGAGGTCAGGCTACCACAATCGGTGAGCACGCCCAGGCGCCGGTTGCCGTCGCCAAAGACATACTGGACGGGTTCCCGGGCATCGTGGGGTACGGTGAAAGGCAGGATTTCCAGATCGCCGACAGCCAGGGACTGCTGGCTGTCGATACGCCGTAGCTGCCCGTAGGCGGACTCGGACTCCGACAGCATGGTCGCGGTGCCGGTCGTCAGCCACACCGGCAGGTTGAACCTGGCAGCCAGGCGCACCACACCGGCCAGATGGTCGGAATGCTCATGGGTGACCAGCACGCCGGCCAGGGTTTCCGGCTCCACCCCCAGGCGCTGCAGCCGGTAAGTGGCTTCCCGCAGGGAGAAGCCGCAGTCCAGCAGCACGCGCGTGCCACCGGACTCGACCAACAGACCGTTGCCCCGGCTGCCGCTTCCCAGGGAGGCGAAGCGCATGGCAGGCGGTCGCTTACTTCAACTGCTCGTACAGCAGGCCCAGAATCTTCTTGGCGGTATCGGAGTTATCCACACCACCTTCACGAGATAGAACTTGTACGGAACAACTGCTTCCCTGGTCCTTCACCATGATACGGTACTGAATCTTAGGATCCGCAGATTGGTCGCTTCCCTTCCAGAAAGCCAGCTTAGACATGAAACCCTTTTCGTCTTTTTTGACGTCCCCTGCCTCAGGATCCACATAGCGGACGAAGAACAGGCCCTTGGAACGATCCCGGTCTTCCACTGTGAAACCAATTCGATCCAGAGAAAGGCCAACACGACGCCAAGCACGATCAAAGCGCTCCTGCAACTCGAGACTACCTTGCCCATCTCCGGCACGAGTCAGTTTGGCCCGCTCGACTTGCTTATCCTTTGCTGCGGCGATCATAGCTTCAGCCCGCTTTTCTTCGGTACCAAAACGAACCATCAGCCGACGCAACATTTCCGCCTCCAATTCAGGGTCCGCATCACGAGGCTGCCAGCGGGTCTGGTCGCGCCCTTCAGAAACATAGACCTCATACATACCCCGGTGACTGATGAAAATATCTACTGTTCCAGGCTCGGCACCTGGTTCGATCCGGGTCCTGAACTTGTCTCTCTCTGCAGTGGAATAGAGTGAATCCAGAACCTTACCCAAGGCAGAGCGAATCCAGTCCTGGCCAATTTTTGCCCGATTCTCTGCCCAGTCAGTTTCCATTACTCCAGCCTGGGGAATTTCGACATTAACCAGGAAACCAGTTTCCTGCCAGAAGTCCTTGATCATGGGCCAAACCTGGTCAGGAGTACCGGCAACAACCAACCAGCGCTGAGTGCCGGAACGCTCAATCCGAGTCTTATCAACTTGAGGCAGGACCTCGCTGTTCTTGGCGCCCCCCTTAACCTGCGGATCTCGCTCAGCAGAATAGGCAGAGAAAGTTGCACTACCCCGCCCCCCGGTATCCGGTACCGCATAGCGGTCATCCCGGCTAGGGGAGGTCAAATCTGGAGGAATCTCCAACGTCGGCGCTTTGACTGCCGACTTGTAATCGATCTTCTTGGACTCCGGCAATATGCCGGCTCCACCACATCCAGCAAGAAAAACAGACGTCAAGAATGACGCACAAACAATTCGCTTCATAAAATTCCGTAACTTAGGCAAGCACGCCGGCCTGGCGCATGGCAGAGCGCACCCGCTCGTGGCATTCGGGCGAGAGGGTGGTCAGGGGCAGGCGGATGCCGCCGGGGATGAGGCCCAGTTGCTGCACGGCCCACTTCACCGGGATGGGATTGGCTTCGCAGAACAGATGGCGGTGCAGTCCCAGCAGCTTGAAGTGGATTTCCCGGGCCTTGGCCACGTCGCCGGCCAGGGCGGCGGAGCACATCTCGTGCATCAGGCGGGGCGCCACGTTGGCGGTGACGGAAATGTCGCCCTTGCCGCCCAGCAGGATCAGGGCCACGGCGGAAGCGTCGTCGCCGCTATAGACGGCGAAGTCGGCCGGGGCGCGGGCGATCAGGTCGGCGCCGCGCTCCAGATTGCCGGTGGCGTCCTTGATGCCCACCACGTTGTCGATCTGGGCCAGGCGCAGGGCGGTGTCGTTGGACATATCCGCCACGGTGCGGCCGGGCACGTTGTAGAGGATCACCGGGATATCCACCGCTTCGGCGATGGAACGGAAATGCTGGTACAGGCCTTCCTGGGTCGGCTTGTTGTAGTAGGGCACCACGGAGAGGGCCGCATCGGCGCCGACGCTCTTGGCGAAGCGGGTCAGCTCGATGGCCTCGGAAGTGGAATTGGCGCCGGTGCCGGCGATCACCGGAATCCGACCGGCCGCATGCTTGACCGTGGTACGGATCAGCTCGGCATGCTCGTCCACATTGACGGTGGGGGACTCGCCGCTGGTGCCGACGATGACGATGCCGTCCGTCCCTTCCTGTACGTGGAAATCGATGAGCTTCTTCAGGCTGTCGTAATCGAGACGGCCATCGTCGGACATGGGGGTGACGATGGCAACAATGGAACCGGTAATCATGGAGGTCACGAATTCGGGAAAAATGATCGCAGGATTCTACCCCGAAGATCAGGGCAGAAGTGTAAAGGAATGTGACCCGGGCCTGAGGCGCCCGGGTCCCAGGCAAGGCTCAGAGATCGGCCAGGGCCCGCAGGTGGGCGCAAACGCTGCGCGCCAGGGAGGAGAGGACGTAACCGCCTTCCAGCATGGAAACGATGCGCCCCTGGCAGTGGCGCTGGGCCACCGTTTTCAGTTGCTGGGTGACCCAGGCGAAGTCGGACTCCACCAGCTTCATGCTGCCCATGTCGTCTTCGTAGTGGGCGTCGAAGCCGGCGGAAATGAACAGCAACTCGGGCCGGAACTCGTGCAGGCGGGGCAGCCAGATGTCGGAAACGACCATGCGGAAGTCCTCGCCGCCGGTACCGGCCGGCAGGGGCACGTTGCACATGTTGTCGGCAGTCCCGTCGGCCCCGCTGTAGGGGAAGAAGGGATGCTGGAACATGCTGACCATAAGCACCCGCGGATCGTCCTTGAAGATGTCTTCGGTGCCGTTGCCGTGGTGCACGTCGAAATCGACGATGGCCACCCGCTTCAGGCCATGGACTTCCAGGGCATGGCGGGCCGCCACGGCGATGTTGTTGACGAAGCAGAAGCCCATGCAGTTTTCCCGCTCGGCGTGGTGGCCGGGGGGGCGGATGGCACAGAAGGCATCGGTCGCCTCGCCCTTCAGCACCAGATCCACGGCCATGACGCCGGCGCCGGCGGAGCGTTGGGCCGCCGTCCAGGTGTGGGGATTCATGGCCGTATCCGGGTCCAGGTGGGCGATGCCGTTTTCCGGGGCCGTGCGCTTGAGCCGCTCCAGGTAGGCCGGCGAGTGGGCGCGCAGCATCTGCTCCAGGGTGGCCAGGGGCGCGTCGTAGTAGGAAAAATAGGGATCCAGCCCCTGGGCGATCATCTGGTCGCTGATGGCCGTGAGACGGGCGGGACATTCCGGGTGATAGGACCCCATGTCATGCAACTGGCAGTCCCGATGGGTAATGAAGGCGGTGGTGGTCACGTAGGTCGTCCGAGCGTTGAGCGGCCCTGGGTGCGCTGTCTCCTGTGCGGAGACGTCTCCTCCCGGTCCGGATTTTGGTTATGGATATAATCGTTCGTGCTGCTACCGTTCTCATCTGTGATTATTATCCCAACATCGGGAAGCCACAAGCCATGCCCCTTCCAGCCTCCCAGACCTCTCCGGGCGACGGCATCGCCGCCGTCCTCGATACCGCCAACCGCGTCATCCTCGGCAAGGACACCCAGGTCCGGCTGGCCCTGGCCTGCCTGCTGGCCCGGGGCCACCTGCTCATCGAGGACCTGCCCGGTGTCGGCAAGACCACCCTGGCCCACACCCTGGCCCGGCTGCTGGGCCTGGACTTCCAGCGCATCCAGTTCACCAGCGACATGCTGCCGGCGGACATCCTGGGCGTCTCCATCTTCGACCGGGAACACGCCGACTTCCGTTTCCTCCCCGGCCCCATCTTCACCCAGGTGGTGCTGGCCGACGAAATCAACCGGGCCACGCCGAAGACCCAGAGCGCCCTGCTCGAAGCCATGGAAGAACACCAGGTGACCGCCGAAGGCATCACCCGGCCCCTACCGGAACCCTTTTTCGTCATCGCCACCCAGAACCCGGCCCACCAGGTCGGCACCTTTCCCCTGCCCGAGTCCCAGCTGGACCGTTTCCTCCTGCGCCTGGAACTGGGCTACCCGGACAGCCGGGCCGAACGGGCCCTGCTCGAATCCGGCGGCCGCAGCAGCCAGGTGGCTGCGCTGGCGCCCTGCCTGACGCCCCCGGCCCTGGCCGGATTGCAGGACGAGGTGGCGCGGGTCCATGCGGCGCCGCCCCTGCTCGACTATGTGCAGGCCCTGGTGGAAGCCAGCCGGCGCGCCCCCACCTTCCGCCACGGCCTCAGCCCCCGGGCCGCCCTGGCCCTGCTGGCGGTGTCCCGGGCCTGGGCCTACTTGGCCGGACGCCGCCAGGTGCTGCCGGAAGACGTCCAGGCCGTCTGGCCCGCCCTCGCCTGCCACCGCCTGCCCCTGGCCCAGGGCAGCGGCCATGCCAGTCCCGAGGAAGCCCTGGCCCTGCTGCGGGGCGTGGCCCTGCCCTGAACCGGCAGACCATGGACCTGCGCGCCCTCACCCAGCGCTGGCAACGCTGGCTATTCCGCCTCCAGCCCGAGGGCGGCGCAGTCCGCCTGAAGCGGCGGCGCATCTACATCCTGCCCACCCGCAGCGGCCTCCTCTACGCCCTGGCCCTGGTGGTGATGCTGCTGGGGGCCATCAATTACGACCTGGCCCTGGGCCACGCCCTGGTGTTCCTGCTGGCGGGCCTGGGACTGGTGGCCATGGTGCATACCTTCCGCAACCTGCTCGGCCTGGGGCTCCAGGCCGGCGCCGTAACCCCGGTCTTCGCCGGTGAGCAGGCCCGCCTGACCCTGCACCTGGACCGCCCCGACACCCGGCCGCGACGGGCCCTGGCCCTGGACGCCGGCGCCGGCCCCATCCTGGCGGAACTGGACCTCCCGGACAGCAGCAGCGTCAGCCTGCCCCTGCCGCCCCAGCCCCGGGGCTACCGCCCCCTGCCGCGGCTGAGCGTCGCCAGCGTCTACCCCCTGGGCCTCTTCCGCGCCTGGGCCTATTTCCTGCCCGCGGCCCGGCACCTGGTCTATCCCGCCCCCCTGTCCAGC
>NZ_JBXAST010000096.1:0-5356 GCF_058809645.1 Azospira sp. MPR-E4
AGCTCTTTAAAAAATAGGACAACCGATAGGTGTAGGTGCTTGGTTGGGTGTTCCGGCTTAGGTCGGACAAATGAATCAAGCGCTTGCACAAAGATGTAGTCAAGGAAACTTGAATATATCCGTCAAGCGAGTTTTAAGCAGAGATTAAACTGAAGAGTTTGATCCTGGCTCAGATTGAACGCTGGCGGCATGCCTTACACATGCAAGTCGAACGGCAGCACGGGAGCTTGCTCCTGGTGGCGAGTGGCGAACGGGTGAGTAATACATCGGAACGTACCCAGGAGTGGGGGATAACGTAGCGAAAGTTACGCTAATACCGCATATTCTGTGAGCAGGAAAGCGGGGGATCGCAAGACCTCGCGCTCTTGGAGCGGCCGATGTCGGATTAGCTAGTTGGTGAGGTAAAAGCTCACCAAGGCGACGATCCGTAGCAGGTCTGAGAGGATGATCTGCCACACTGGGACTGAGACACGGCCCAGACTCCTACGGGAGGCAGCAGTGGGGAATTTTGGACAATGGGGGCAACCCTGATCCAGCCATGCCGCGTGAGTGAAGAAGGCCTTCGGGTTGTAAAGCTCTTTCGGCGGGGAAGAAATGGCAACGGCTAATATCCGTTGTTGATGACGGTACCCGCATAAGAAGCACCGGCTAACTACGTGCCAGCAGCCGCGGTAATACGTAGGGTGCGAGCGTTAATCGGAATTACTGGGCGTAAAGCGTGCGCAGGCGGTTTCGTAAGACAGACGTGAAATCCCCGGGCTCAACCTGGGAACTGCGTTTGTGACTGCGAGGCTAGAGTACGGCAGAGGGGGGTAGAATTCCACGTGTAGCAGTGAAATGCGTAGAGATGTGGAGGAATACCGATGGCGAAGGCAGCCCCCTGGGTTAGTACTGACGCTCATGCACGAAAGCGTGGGGAGCAAACAGGATTAGATACCCTGGTAGTCCACGCCCTAAACGATGTCAACTAGGTGTTGGAAGGGTTAAACCTTTTAGTACCGCAGCTAACGCGTGAAGTTGACCGCCTGGGGAGTACGGCCGCAAGGTTAAAACTCAAAGGAATTGACGGGGACCCGCACAAGCGGTGGATGATGTGGATTAATTCGATGCAACGCGAAAAACCTTACCTACCCTTGACATGCCAGGAACTTTCCAGAGATGGATTGGTGCCCGAAAGGGAGCCTGGACACAGGTGCTGCATGGCTGTCGTCAGCTCGTGTCGTGAGATGTTGGGTTAAGTCCCGCAACGAGCGCAACCCTTGTCATTAATTGCCATCATTCAGTTGGGCACTTTAATGAGACTGCCGGTGACAAACCGGAGGAAGGTGGGGATGACGTCAAGTCCTCATGGCCCTTATGGGTAGGGCTTCACACGTCATACAATGGTCGGTACAGAGGGTTGCCAAGCCGCGAGGTGGAGCCAATCCCAGAAAGCCGATCGTAGTCCGGATCGCAGTCTGCAACTCGACTGCGTGAAGTCGGAATCGCTAGTAATCGCGGATCAGCATGTCGCGGTGAATACGTTCCCGGGTCTTGTACACACCGCCCGTCACACCATGGGAGTGGGTTCTACCAGAAGTAGTTAGCCTAACCGTAAGGAGGGCGATTACCACGGTAGGATTCATGACTGGGGTGAAGTCGTAACAAGGTAGCCGTATCGGAAGGTGCGGCTGGATCACCTCCTTTCTAGAGAAAAGCATCCTCCAAGCATCTACAACCTATCGGTTGTTCAAGTAACAGCATGAGGGAAAGGCCAGGAGCAGGAGTAGCGCGCAGGCGTACTGACTCCGGGTCCTCTACTGACCCTTCGATAAGAGAAGTTTGGGTCAGTAGCTCAGTCGGTTAGAGCACCGTCTTGATAAGGCGGGGGTCGTAGGTTCGATTCCTACCTGACCCACCAACGCTTCATCAGGCGGGGGCATAGCTCAGTTGGGAGAGCGCCAGCTTTGCAAGCTGGATGTCGTCGGTTCGATCCCGTCTGCCTCCACCAACCCCTTCGGTTGTCTGCAAGAGCTCATACGTAAGCACGGATGCTTAGGTCTGACCTCTTGGTCAATGCTGTTTGCTCTTTAACAAAATGGAGAAGGTTGTATATCTGGAGCCGAAACCAAGCCAGATATACATTGTGATTGCATCGTATCGCGTTACAGCTAGCGCGATACAAACACAAACTGAGTTGCTTATAACTGCCTCGGAAGAGGCCTCAAAGTTATAGGATCAAGCGACTAAGTGCATGTGGTGGATGCCTTGGCGATTACAGGCGATGAAGGACGTGCAAGCCTGCGAAAAGCTCTGGGGAGCTGGCAACGAAGCTTTGATCCAGAGATGTCCGAATGGGGAAACCCACTCCGCAAGGAGTATCCCTGACTGAATACATAGGTCAGTGGAGGCGAACCCGGTGAACTGAAACATCTAAGTAGCCGGAGGAAAAGAAATCAACCGAGATTCCCAAAGTAGTGGCGAGCGAAATGGGAACAGCCTGCAAGTGATAGCGAATCTGTTAGCGGAAGACTCTGGAAAGTGTCGCCGTAGTGGGTGATAGCCCCGTACGCGAAAACAGGATCGTGGTACTAAGTTTGCGACAAGTAGGGCGGGGCACGTGAAACCCTGTCTGAATATGGGGGGACCATCCTCCAAGGCTAAATACTCGTAATCGACCGATAGTGAACCAGTACCGTGAGGGAAAGGCGAAAAGAACCCCGGGAGGGGAGTGAAATAGATCCTGAAACCGCATGCATACAAACAGTGGGAGCCCCTTCGTGGGGTGACTGCGTACCTTTTGTATAATGGGTCAGCGACTTACGTTATGTTGCGAGCTTAACCGAGTAGGGAAGGCGTAGGGAAACCGAGTCTGATAAGGGCGTTAAGTAGCATGGCGTAGACCCGAAACCGGATGATCTATCCATGGCCAGGATGAAGGTGCGGTAACACGCACTGGAGGTCCGAACCCACTAACGTTGAAAAGTTAGGGGATGAGCTGTGGATAGGGGTGAAAGGCTAAACAAATCCGGAAATAGCTGGTTCTCTCCGAAAACTATTTAGGTAGTGCCTCAAGTATCACCTACGGGGGTAAAGCACTGTAATGGTTGAAGGGGTCATCGCGACTTACTTCGCCATAGCAAACTCTGAATACCGTAGAGTGCGAGCTTGGGAGACAGACATCGGGTGCTAACGTCCGGTGTCAAGAGGGAAACAACCCAGACCGCCGATTAAGGTCCCAAAGACATAGTTAAGTGGGAAACGAGGTGGGAAGGCTCAGACAGCCAGGAGGTTGGCTTAGAAGCAGCCATCCTTTAAAGAAAGCGTAATAGCTCACTGGTCGAGTCGTCCTGCGCGGAAGATGTAACGGGGCTCAAACTATGCACCGAAATCGCGGATATCCTTTGGATATGGTAGGAGAGCGTTCTGTAGGCCGTTGAAGGTGTCTCGTGAGGGATGCTGGAGGTATCAGAAGTGCGAATGCTGACATGAGTAGCGATAAAGGGAGTGAAAAGCTCCCTCGCCGAAAGCCCAAGGTTTCCTGCGCAACGTTCATCGGCGCAGGGTGAGTCGGCCCCTAAGGCGAGGCTGAAAAGCGTAGTCGATGGGAAACAGGTTAATATTCCTGTACCTCAATGTAATGCGATGGGGGGACGGAGAAGGTTAGGTCAGCCGGGTGTTGGACGTCCCGGTTTAAGCGTGTAGGCGTGCCCCTTAGGCAAATCCGGGGGGCTAAGCTGAGGCGTGACGACGAGCGCTCTTTGAGCGCGAAGTGATTGATACCAAGCTTCCAAGAAAAGCCTCTAAGCTTCAGTTACATTGGGACCGTACCGCAAACCGACACAGGTGGGCAGGATGAGAATTCTAAGGCGCTTGAGAGAACTCAGGAGAAGGAACTCGGCAAATTGGCACCGTAACTTCGGGATAAGGTGCGCCCCGGTAGGGTGTAGAGACTTGCTCTCGAAGCTCGATGGGGTTGCAGTGAAATGGTGGCTGCGACTGTTTAATAAAAACACAGCACTCTGCAAACACGAAAGTGGACGTATAGGGTGTGACGCCTGCCCGGTGCCGGAAGGTTAAGTGATGGGGTGCAAGCTCTTGATCGAAGCCCCGGTAAACGGCGGCCGTAACTATAACGGTCCTAAGGTAGCGAAATTCCTTGTCGGGTAAGTTCCGACCTGCACGAATGGCGTAACGATGGCCACACTGTCTCCTCCTGAGACTCAGCGAAATTGAAATGTTTGTGAAGATGCAATCTCCCCGCGGCTAGACGGAAAGACCCCATGAACCTTTACTGTAGCTTTGCATTGGACTTTGAACCGATCTGTGTAGGATAGGTGGGAGACTGTGAGACCAGGACGCTAGTTCTGGTGGAGTCGTCCTTGAAATACCACCCTGGTTTGTTTGAGGTTCTAACCATGGCCTGTGAATCCAGGTCTGGGACCGTGCATGGTAGGCAGTTTGACTGGGGCGGTCTCCTCCCAAAAGGTAACGGAGGAGTACGAAGGTACGCTAGGTACGGTCGGACATCGTGCTAATAGTGCAATGGCATAAGCGTGCTTGACTGCGAGACCCACAAGTCGAGCAGGTGCGAAAGCAGGTCATAGTGATCCGGTGGTTCTGTATGGAAGGGCCATCGCTCAACGGATAAAAGGTACTCTGGGGATAACAGGCTGATACCGCCCAAGAGTTCATATCGACGGCGGTGTTTGGCACCTCGATGTCGGCTCATCTCATCCTGGGGCTGTAGCCGGTCCCAAGGGTATGGCTGTTCGCCATTTAAAGAGGTACGTGAGCTGGGTTTAAAACGTCGTGAGACAGTTTGGTCCCTATCTGCCGTGGGCGCTGGAAGTTTGAGGGGGGCTGCTCCTAGTACGAGAGGACCGGAGTGGACGTACCCCTGGTGTACCGGTTGTGACGCCAGTCGCATCGCCGGGTAGCTAAGTACGGAAGAGATAACCGCTGAAAGCATCTAAGCGGGAAACTCGCCTCAAGATTAGACTTCCCCGGGGCTTCGAGCCCCCTAAAGGGTCGTGGAAGACCACCACGTTGATAGGTCGGGTGTGGAAGCGCAGTAATGCGTTAAGCTAACCGATACTAATTGCCCGTGCGGCTTGATCCTATAACTCTGAGATCAAAGCGCTTCAGTTTGAAACGCAATCACATTTAACCTTCTCCCATTTTGCGCTCGACGTCACTCGACAGCGAGCGAACAAGTTACGCTTGGCGGCCATAGCGCTCTGGACCCACCCCTTCCCATCCCGAACAGGACCGTGAAACAGAGTTGCGCCGATGATAGTGCATACTTCATGTGCGAAAGTAGGTCACCGCCAGGCTCCCCTTACAACACCCCAGCTACCTCGTGGCTGGGGTGTTT
>NZ_JBXAST010000097.1:0-5238 GCF_058809645.1 Azospira sp. MPR-E4
GGGTGGGGCGGGGCAAGAGCTTCCTCATGGACTGCTTCTACGACTCCGTGCCCTACAAGCGCAAGAAGCGCATCCACTTCCACGGCTTCATGCAGCAGGTGCACAAGGACCTGGAAAGCCTCAAGGGCGAGACCGATCCCCTGGCCATCCTGGCCGGGCGCATTGCTGCCGAGACCCGGGTGCTGTGCTTCGACGAGTTCCACGTCTCCGACATCGCCGACGCCATGATCCTGGGCCGCCTGCTGGAGAAGCTCTTTGCCAAGGGGGTGGTGCTGGTGATGACCTCCAACTACCCGCCGGAAAACCTCTACCCCAACGGCCTGCAGCGGCAGAACTTCCTGCCCACCATCGCCTTGCTCAAGCAGCAGCTGGACGTGGTGCAGGTGGAGGCGGGCATCGACTACCGCCTGCGTACCCTGGAGCAGGTGGAGATCTACCACTATCCGGCCGACGACGCGGCGGAAGCCAAGATGGCCGACTACTTCCGGGAGCTGGCCGGCGGGGAAGGGCAGGCCGGCGGCAGCATCGAGGTGCTGGGCCGGGAGATTCCCGTGCTGCGCCGCTCCGCCGGGGTGGTGTGGTTCGACTTCCAGGCCCTGTGCGACGGTCCCCGTTCCCAGAACGATTACCTGGAGCTGGCCCGGGCCTACCACACGGTGCTGGTCTCCCGTCTGCCCCGCATGAATTCCACCCAGCGCGACATGGCCCGGCGCTTCACCTGGCTGGTGGATATCTTCTACGACGCCAAGGTCAAATTCATTGCCACCGCCGAGTGCGAGCCGGAAGGGCTGTACACCGAGGGCACCCACGCCGGCGAGTTTTTCCGCACCGTCAGCCGCCTGGTGGAAATGCGTTCCCGGGACTACCTGGCCTTGCCCCATCTGGCTTGAGTTTTCGGGAGGGCGGGGCGACACTGGTGCCGCCCCTTTCCTGCCGTGCCGATCATTGGAGGTCTGCCGTGAAGCGTCTGCTGCTGGTTCCGTTGCTCGCCCTGGGCCTGTTCCTGGGGATATTCTCCATGGCCTGGGCCCAGCAGGAAGTGGAGATCGTGCCCCTCAAGAGCCGCACCGTGGACCAGGTGCTGCCGGTGCTGCAGCCTCTGGTGGAGCCGGGCGGCGCGGTGTCGGGCATGAACAACCAGCTCATCATCAAGGGCAGCCGGCGCAACCGGGAGCAGCTGAAGCAGGTGCTGGCCTCCATCGACACGCCGCCGCGCATGCTGCGTATCCGGGTCACCCAGAACCGGGACCAGGACAGCCGGGGCCGGGACGTGGGTGTCTCCGGCAACGTGGGCCTGGGCGGCAATGTGCGCATCATCCAGTCCCCCGGGGCCGCCGGCACCCTCAACGGCAGCGGCAGCCTCGGCCGTAGCGGCGGCGGCAGCGTGCAGATCCAGCGGGGCGGCTCCAGCGTGACCACGGAGATCGTGGACACCCGCAGCACCCGCAGCAGTTCCGCCGGGCAGATGGTGCAGGTGATGGAAGGGGGCCGGGCCTTCATCCAGATGGGCCAGTCCGTGCCGGTGCCCCTGCGCCAGGCCGTGCTCGGTCCCAATGGCGTGGTGGTGACCGAGAGCACGGTGTACCGGGACCTGGGCCAGGGCTTCTATGCCGAGCCCCACCTGGCGGGGGACCGGGTGACCCTGGAAATCAGCCCCCAGAACGACACCCCGGGCAGCTACGGCCCCGGCAGCGCCAATATCCAGCGCCTCAGCACCACCGTCTCCGGCCGCCTGGGCGAGTGGATCGCCCTCGGCGGCATGGGCCAGGAATCGAGCGGACGGGAGCGGGCCAACAGCACCCTGTCCACCCAGGACGTACGCGACAACCGGACCGTCTGGCTGCTGGTGGAAGAGATCAAGTAGTCCCGGCTTTCCTTTTTTTCCGCAGCCCCGGCGGCGGAACACAACAACCAAGAAGAACATGACCGATTTTCGCCAACATCCCTGCCGCCTGCCTCCGGAGCGCCTGTTCACGCCCTGTCCCGAGAGCCTGCTGGAATTCGCCACCACCGCCGAACTGGACGATCTGGCCGAGGAATTCGCCCACCCCCGGGCGGTGGAGGCCTTGAGCTTCGGTCTCGACATTCCCCGCCACGGCTACAACCTATTCGTCCTCGGCGAGCCGGGCAGCGGCCGCCACGCCCTGGTGCATCGGGTGCTGGACACCCAGTTCCGCCATCGCGGCAACGGCGATGCCGCCTGGGACTGGTGCTATGTGCACAACTTCCAGGAGCCGACCCGGCCGCGCCTGCTGAGGCTGCCCGCCGGCCGCGGCAGCAAGCTGCGGGAAGACATGCAGAACTTCGTCTCCGGCCTGGCCCCGGCCCTCACCGCCGCCTTCGAGAGCGACGACTACCGGCGCCGCCTCAACGCCCTGGAAAGCGAGGCCAAGAAGCGGGAGGACACGGCCCTGCGTACTCTTGGCCGGGAGGCCATGAGCAAGGGCGTGGCCCTGCTGTCCACCGAGGAAGGCTTCACCTTCGTCCCCGCCAAGAGTGAGGACGAGACCATGAGCGAGGAGGAGTACGACGCCCTGCCCAAGGAGCGCCAGGAGGAGCTGGACGCCATCATCGAATCCTACGAGCCGCGCCTGCAGGACCTGGTCAGCCAGTTCCCCCGCTGGCAGCGGGAGCTGCAGGCCAAGGTCAAGGACATCTCCCGGGAGGCCCTGCGCCTGGCCGTGGGCCACGAGATCGAAGAACTCAAGCCCGCCTATGCCGACCTCGCGGAGGTGAGCGCCTTCCTCGACGCGGTGCTGCACGACGTGGTGGAAACCGGTGACAACCTGCGGGAATCCCAGAAGGGCGAGGGGGAGATGGAAACCCTGCTCTTCTCCGGCAGCATTTCCCTGCAGCGCTACCTGGTCAATCTGCTGGTGGACAACAGCGGCACCAGCGGCCGGCCGGTGGTGTGCGAGAGCCTGCCCACCTTCCAGAACCTGCTGGGCCGGGTGGAACACACCGCCCACATGGGCATGTGGGTTTCCAACTTCACCCTGATCCGGGCCGGTGCCCTGCACCGGGCCAATGGCGGCGCCCTGGTGCTGGATGCGGGCAAGCTGCTGACCCAGCCCTACGCCTGGGAAGGACTCAAGCGGGCCCTGCAGGCCGAGCGCCTGCGCCTGGAATCGCCGGAGGATCTCTTCGGCCTGCAGAGCACCCAGCAGCTCGAGCCGGAGCCCATGCCCCTGGACGTGAAGGTGGTGCTGGTGGGCGATCGCAGCACCTACTACCTGCTTTCCGAAATGGACCCGGAATTCGGCGCCCTGTTCAAGGTGGCGGCAGACCTGGAAAACGACGTGGTGCGGGGCCCGGAGAATGCGCTGCTCTACGCCCGCCTGCTGGCCACCCTGGCCCGCCGCGACCAGCTGCGGGCCCTGACCCGGGCCGCCACGGCCTGGACCATCGAACGGGCGGCCCGCCTGGCCGAGGATTCGCGCAAGCTCACCACCCGTACCCGGGTGCTGGCCGACCTGCTGCGGGAGGCGGACTGGATGGCGGAGAAGGACGGCGCCCCCGACATCGACCGCCAGCATCTGGAGCGGGCCCTGGCGGCCCAGGTGCGGCGCGCCGACCGGGTGCGGGAGCGGCAGCAGGAGGCCATTCTCAACGGCGAATTCATGATTGCCACCGAGGGCATGGAAATCGGACAGATCAACGGCCTCGCCGCCATCGACATGGGCGAGCTGACCTTTGCCCACCCCATGCGGGTCACCGCCGCGGTGCGCATGGGCGATGGCGACGTCATGGACATCGAACGGGAAACGGAACTGGGCGGCCCCCTGCACAGCAAGGGCATGCTCATCCTCTCCGGCTTCCTCTCCAACCGCTTTGGCCGCCTGGTGCCCCTCTCGGTCAATGCCAGCCTGGTCTTCGAGCAGTCCTACGGCGAGGTGGACGGGGACAGCGCCTCCCTGGCCGAGCTGTGCGCCCTGCTGTCGGCCATCGGCATGCTGCCCCTGCACCAGTCCCTGGCCATGACCGGCTCCCTCAACCAGCTGGGCCAGGTCCAGCCCATCGGCGCCGTCAATGAAAAGATCGAAGGCTTCTTCGACATCTGCCAGGCCCGGGGCCTGACCGGCAGGCAGGGGGTGATCATTCCCGCCGCCAACGTCTCCCACCTCATGCTGCGGGCCGACGTGGTGGCGGCGGTGCGCCGCGGCGACTTCCACGTCTTCGCCGTGCGCCATGTGGATGAGGCCATGGCCCTGCTCACCGGCCTGCCGGCGGGCACTCCCGATGCCAAGGGCGAGGTGGCCCCGGACAGCGTCAGCGGCAAGGTGGCCACCCAGCTCATGGAACTGGCCCAGCAGCGCCACGGCCCGCCGGAAAAGCCCAAGGCGCCGCGCAGGAGCAAGGCCAAGGAAAGCCCGGCCAAGCCCAAGCCGGGCAAGGAGCCGGTGGAAGACGTGGCCGGCCACGGGGAGCGCGGGGCAGGGGAGGCCTGAGCCCATGGGCGATCCGGGGCAGGGGATGGAGCCCCTGGCGGCAGAGGGTGCGGTCACCCCGGCGGAACTGCAGGCCGCCGCCGAGGTGGTGGAACATGCCTCGCCCCTGGTGCGGGGCCTGCTCATCGCCGCCGGCAGCCTGTGCGTCGTGCTGGGGGTGGTGGGCCTGTTCCTGCCCCTGCTGCCGACCACGCCCTTCATGCTGCTGGCCGCCGCCTGCTACGCCCGGGCGTCCCTGCGTTTTTATCGCTGGCTCACCGGCCATCGCCTGTTCGGCCCGCCCATCCTGGAGTGGCGGCGGCACCGGGCCATTCCCTACCGGGCCAAGCGGGCCGGCGTGCTGCTGATGGCCCTGACCTTTTCCACCTCCATCCTGCTGGTGGTGAAAAATCCCTGGGCCCAGGCCGGCCTGGCCGCGTTCGGCCTTTTCATGTGCCTGTGGCTGTGGCGCCTTCCCTCCCGGGACCGGCCGGGGGCCTGAGCGCCGTGGGCCGCCAGGGCCGGCGGATCGTGCTTTCCCTCCTTCAGGGGGCGTGGGCAGGCCCACAGGCCGGCGATGCAGGCCGGCTATAAGGACTATTTCCCGATTCAATTGGCTTGCGCCGCCGCCCCTTGCTAAGGTGGATTCACCTTTGATGCCACCACCGTGAAGGAGCCAGCCATGACCCGGATGATCGAAGAAGCCCGTTGCATCTTCACCCGGCTGTGGGCCGATGCGGTGTGGGGGAACCGGCCGGCCGCCCTCTCGTTCCGCCCCGCCAGGCCGCGCCATGCCGCGCGGCCCATGCCC
>NZ_JBXAST010000098.1:0-5050 GCF_058809645.1 Azospira sp. MPR-E4
GAAGGGGATGACGCTGGAGTTGCCCGTCGGCGGGGTCGGGGTGCCGTCGTTGCCGTTCATGAAGTCGCTCATTTGGCAGAAAGGTCGTGGCGGTTGATTTCGTAGCCCCGATCCTTGTAGAACTTGAAGCGGGCCCGGCCGGGCGTCTTGTCTTCCTCTTCGCGGCCGACGATCTCGATGAGGCGCTTGAAGCGGGCAAAGCCGGGCGGCACCTCGTCGTCCAGGTTGATCAGCAGCTCGTCCTGGGGCAGGCGTTCCAGGGCGGCCGGCGTCTCGGCGATGAGCACCGGCGTTTCCGCCGCCAGGGGCGCGTCGGCCCGGCAGTGGGGGAGGAAGCCCAGGGCCGGCTGGGTCCACAGCAGGCGGTCGATCTGCTCCGCCACGGGGGGCTGGGAGGTGTAGATGGCCAGGGGCAGGCGCTGGGAAAATGCCTTGTGGGCGAGCTTGACGGCGATGGCCAGCTTGTTCGGCACGTCGTAGTAGAAGTCCACCCGGGTCATGGTCGTGGGCCTGCCTTAATCCAGCTTGCCGGCCCGCTTCAGCAGGTAATGGGTGAGCAGGGGCACGGGGCGGCCGGTGGCGCCCTTGTCGGCGCCGGATTTCCAGGCGGTGCCGGCGATGTCCAGGTGGGCCCACTCGAATTTCTTGGTGAAACGGGCGAGGAAGCAGGCGGCAGTGATGGCCCCGGCGTAACGGCCGCCGATGTTGGCCATGTCGGCGAAGTTGCTCTTCAGCAGCTCCTGGTAGTCCTCCCACAGGGGCATGTGCCAGGCCCGGTCGAAGGCCTCGTCGCCGCAGTGGGCCAGTTCCCGGGCCAGACTGTCGTTGTTGCTGAAGAGGCCGGTGGCCACGGCGCCCAGGGCGACGACGCAGGCGCCGGTGAGGGTGGCCACGTCGATCACCGTTTCCGGCTCGAAGCGTTCGGCGTAGGTGAGGGCGTCGCACAGCACCAGGCGGCCTTCGGCGTCGGTGTTGAGGACTTCAATGGTCTGGCCGGAGAGGGAAGTGACCACGTCGCCGGGCTTGGTGGCGCTGCCGCCGGGCATGTTCTCCGTGGCCGGCACGATCACCGTCAGGTTCACCGGCAGCTTCATCAGGGCGGCGGCCTTGATGGTGCCGAGGACGCTGGCGGCGCCGCACATGTCGTACTTCATCTCGTCCATTTCGGCGGCCGGCTTCAGGGAAATGCCGCCGGTGTCGAAGGTGATGCCCTTGCCCACCAGCACCAGGGGCTTCTCTTCCTTCTTGCCGCCCTTGTACTGCAGGACGATGAACTTGGGCGGCTGGTGGGAGCCGCGGGCGACGGAGAGCAGGCTGAACATGCCCAGGGCTTCCATCTCGCCCTTTTCCAGGATCTGGCATTCCAGGCCGTGTTCCTGAGCCATGGCGGTCGCCTGCTCGGCCAGGTAGGTGGGGGTGCACAGGTTGCCCGGCAGGTTGCCCAGGTTCTTCGCCAGGGCCATGCCCTCGGCGATGGCCAGGCCCTGGTTGAGGGCTTCTTCGGCCGGCGTCAGTTCGTTGCGCCGTTCGACGGCGAAGGTGAGCTTGCGCAGGGGGCGGCGGACTTCGTCCTTCTTGCTCTTCAGCTGGTCGAAGCGGTAAACCGTTTCCTGGGCGACGATGGCGGCCTGGCGCACACGCCAGCTGACGGTGCGCTTTTTGACCGGAATTTCGGTGAGGAAGACGACGCCGTCGAAGGAGCCGGTTTCATTGAGGGTTTTCACCGCCGTGCGCACGGCCTGGCAGTATTCCTTTTCCCGGAATTCCTTCTCTTTGCCCAGGCCCACCAGCAGGACCCGGTCGCACAGGGTGCCGGGCACGTTGTGCAGGAGCAGGGTGGAGCCCAGCTTGCCTTCCATGTCGCCGCGGCGAATGATGTCGGAAATATAGCTGCGGGCAGCGTTGTCCAGCAGTTCCGCCGGCAGGGTCAGCTTGCGCGGTTCGTGAACTCCGACCACTACACAGGCGCTGCGCTGCTTTTCCGGACTACCGCTTTTTATGCTAAATTCCACCGTCCGCTCCTATCCGTAACTTTGTGATAAATCGGCAAAAAAGTAGCTAAACCGCAAATTCAGCGTCGATTATCACCGTTTCCTTTCGGCAAAGTCAAAGCATGATTTTCCAGCGCGCCGTGCGGCGTGAATTTACCCAGGCGGCCCTGGGCGTGTTTATCGCCCTCTTTGCCATTCTCCTGACCACCCAGCTGATCCGCCTGCTGGGCCAGGCCGCTGCCGGCCAGGTCGCATCCGAGGCCGTGGTGGCCCTGCTCGGCTTCGCCGCCCTCAATTCCCTGCCGGTGCTGCTGTCCCTGACCCTGTTCATGGCCATCCTGCTGACCCTGTCCCGCAGCTACCGGGATTCGGAAATGGTGGTGTGGTTCGCTTCTGGCCAGTCCCTCACCGCCTGGGTGCGGCCGGTGCTGACCTTCACCCTGCCGGTGGTGGTGAGCATCGCCCTGCTGTCCCTGCTGATTTCGCCCTGGGCCCTGAAAATGAGTGCCGAGTACCGGCAGAAGCTGACCGGCCAGAACCGGGACGACACGGCCCAGGTTTCCCCGGGTGCCTTCAAGGAAGCCAGTTCCTCCCAGCGCGTGGTGTTCGTCGAGGCGGTGGCGGACGATTCGACCCAGGTGCGCAACATTTTCGTCAGTTCCATGCAGCACCAGAAACTGGGGGTCATGATGGCCGCCACCGGCCGTTCCGAACAGATGGAAAACGGCGACCGTTTCATGGTCATGGAGCATGGCCGTCGTTATGAAGTGACGCCCGGCATTCCCGAGTTCCGGGTACTGGAGTTCGTGCGCTATGCCCTGCGGGTCGACACCAAGGAAAGCCAGGGCATCGAAAAGACGCCGAAAAACACATCCACCAGGGAATTGCTGAAAAACGGCAGTCCCGGCTACATGGCCGAGTTCCTGTGGCGGGTGGGGGTGCCCTTGTCCGCCCTGGTGCTGGCCCTGCTGGCCATTCCCATGAGCTTCGTCAATCCCCGGGCCGGCCGTTCCGCCAACATGATCCTGGCCCTGCTCACCTTCACCATCTACAGCAATCTGCTCTCCGTCAGCCAGGCCTGGGTGGCCCAGGGGCGCCTTTCCTTCTCCACCGGCTGGTGGCTGGTGCACGTGCTGATGGCGGCCCTGTTGCCCCTGCTGTTCTTCCGCCGCATCGCGGTGTTCTCTTTCCTGCGGCTGCGTAAATGAAGCTTCCTCTCGGCAAGACCTATCAGCGCTACCTCTTCCGTGAGGTGTTTTTTTCCACTTTGCTGGTGCTGGCGGCATTTCTCGCCCTCTTCGGCTTTTTCGACCTGATCAACGAGCTGGGGGATATCGGCAAGGGGGCCTACCGCATCCAGCACGCCATCATTTTTGTGACCCTGACCCTGCCCGGCCGCATTTATGAACTGATGCCCATCGCCGTGCTGATCGGCTCCCTCTTCGCCCTGTCCACCCTGGCCCGGCATTCGGAAATCACCGTGTTGCGGGCTTCCGGCCTGTCGACCCGGGAGCTGTTGATGACCCTGTTCCGGGTGGCGGCCCTGTTTGCCTTCCTCACCTTCATCATTGGTGAGTTCCTGGCGCCGCCGTCGGAGAAGCTGGGCCAGCGCATCCGCCTGCAGGCCCAGGGCACGGCCCTTTCCGCCGATTTCCGCACCGGTCTGTGGGTCAAGGACGAAAACCGCTTCATCAACGTGCGCACGGTGACGCCGGAAGCCAAGCTGCTGGGAATCCGCATCTACGAGTTCGACGACCAGCAGCGGCTGCAGATGGTCAGCGAGGCCAAGGAAGGCGAATATCTCCCCTCCAGCGAATGGCGCCTCAACAGCGTGGAGCAGACCATCCTGGAGCACGACGCCAAGGGGCAGCCGGTGCGGGGCCGGGTGGCTCACCAGGACGAGGTGATGTGGCAGTCGGCTCTGAATCCGGACATCCTCTCGGTGCTGCTGGTGGTCCCGGAGCGCATGTCGGTGTGGAACCTGATGTCCTACATCAAGCACCTTTCCGACAACCGGCAAAAGACCCAGCGTTACGAAATCGCCCTGTGGAAGAAGGTGGTCTATCCCCTGGCGGCCCTGGTGATGGTGGCCCTGGCCCTGCCTTTCGGCTACAGCCACAACCGGGTGGGCGGCGTCAGCCTGAAAATTTTCTCCGGTGTCATGCTGGGGGTGTTCTTCCACATGCTCAACGGCCTTTTCTCCAACCTGGGCATCATCAACAGCTGGCCACCCTTCTCCAGCGCGGTGGCGCCGTCCGCCATGTTCCTTCTGGCGGCCATGGGCATGATGTGGTGGGTCGAACGGCGTTAGGCGCAGGCGGCAGGAGATTCCTGCGTATGGACAAAAAGAAACCGGGCCCTGAGCCCGGTTTCTTTTTGTCCGCTGGCAGCCTGTCTGCTGCCCTGGTTCAGGCGTGGTTGCTATTGACCAGGCGGGTTCCCGCCAGCCGGTCATGCAGGAACTGGCCGTCCCGGTCGAACAGGGCCCACACCAGGCCGGCGCCGAAAAAGCCCAGGCTGGGCCAGGCCAGCAGGTAGCGCAACAGGGCCTGCAGGGGCTGGATGCCGCCGCCGTTGGCGTTCACCAGGCGGATGCGCCAGGTCTTCATGGCCAGGGTCTGGCCGCCATGGAGCCAGAGCCAGCCAAAGTAAAGCAGCAGGACCAGGAAGAAGTGACCCCACAGCAGGGCGGGGTGTGCCATGACCTTGCCGACCAGCCCCAGCAGGATGTGGGGCAGGAGCCAGGCGAGGAAAAGTACGGCCAGGGCCAGCAGGGTGTCGTAAAGCATGCTGGCCAGGCGGCGGAACAGGCTGGCCGGGCTGCGCTGGTCGGGGGCGGCAGGCTTGCCCTGGCCGCTGGCCAGGGTGGAGTCGGGGCGGGAAGTCATCAGGGCTTGCGGCTGGGTGCCGGCGCCCGCTTCGGCATGGGCGGCAGCAGGGAGGGAATCTGTCCGTCGCCCGGAATGCGCAGAATCTGGGGCGGATGGGGCAATTGGGGGATGCCGCCTTTGCCCAGCACCTTCTTGCCGTTAGGCAGGGCGGGGGGCGTCGGTCTGGGA
>NZ_JBXAST010000099.1:0-4502 GCF_058809645.1 Azospira sp. MPR-E4
GCTCCCCCACCACCGGGCTCATCGGCAAGAACTGAGCATGGCCGCCCCTGCCTTCCGTCCCCGCCTCGCGGTGCTCTCCCTGGCCCTGCTGCTGGCTCTGCCGGCCGCCCGGGCCGAGGAAGGCAGCAGCATTCTCATGCCGCCGCCGGACCCCAACCAGCCTTCTCTGCTGGAGCTGCTGCAGCGGGTGTTCACCCCGAGCGAGGACGGCGGCCTGGATGCGGCCAACCCCTGGACCACGCCCCGGGGCGTGGTGATCCAGCCACGCCCGGTGCAGAAGGTGACACCGGCGGAGGAAGAGGCCGTTGCCGCGCCGCCGCCCGCCCTGCCGGAAGCCGCTGCCGGCGAGGAAACCGTGGCTCAGCCCCTGGGCGAGCCGGACTTCAGGGAACAGCCCCTGGCCCCGCTGCCGGCTCCGGCCGCCAGCGCGCCGTCGGCCGTTCCCACGGCGCCCGCCGCGGCGCCGGAAGACACAGCCAAGGCCGCTGCCGAGGCCGCCGCCCCGGCGACTCCGGCCGCCCCCGTCGCGGCTGCACCGGCGGTGCCCCGCTTCCGCCCGGAGCGCCAGGGCTATGCCTTCGGCCATCCCCGCATCCTGGCCCAGCAAACCCTGTTCGGCCTCTCCCACGGCATTTCCCTGCTGGCCCGGGCCTGTTCCCTGTTGCCGGAAGAGGGCGAACTGGCCCGGGAAGCCTATGGCGCCTGGGAAGCCAGGAACCGGGTGCGCATCGAGCAGGCCGAATACGAGCTGGCCCGCTACTACTTCACGCCGCCGGCCGAGGAAGTGCGGCGCCTGGACCTGATCCAGGCCCTGCAGCTGAAGAGCGACCTGGGCCTGTCCACCGACGGTCCCGAACTGAAGGCCGCCTGCGCCACCCTGCCCGAAGCCCTGGCCAAGCCCCGCTACGACCTGGAGGCCCAATGGCTGCTCAAGGGAGATGTGGAGCGCCTGCGCCGGGCCACGGAAGCCCGGGAACTGGTGAGCCAGTGTCGCCAGCAGACCGCTCCCGAGGCCGTGGAACGGCTCGACGCCGCCCTCGCCGCCTGGGAACAGACCAACGCCGCCAGCGAAGCCGAGGCCCGGCAGCGCCTGGTGGCCGACATGGCCAGCCTGCCGGACCCCAAGCAGCCGGACCAGCCCGCCGACGGCGAAGCCCTGATGAAGACCTGGCAGGACGAGCTGCGCCGCGGTGTCGGCCGCCGTCTCGCCTACGGCGCCGCCGAGGCCTGCCCCGGCCTGGCCGATGCCCTGCCGGGCAAGGCCCACGCCCTGAACCACGCATTTGACGCTGAATGATCCACTGAAGGATGACCATGCAAGACCCGCAACGTGACGCCATAGACGGCGCTGACCTCCCGGCCGACTCCGCCGCGGACCAGGACAATCCCCTGGCCCAGCGCCACATCCGCAGCTTCGTCCTGCGCCAGGGCCGGGTCTCCAGCGCCCAGCTGCGCTACCTGGACGACATGATGCCGAAGATCGGCATCGAGCATCGTCCCCAGCTTCTCGACTTCGCCGCCACCTTCGGCCGCGAGGCCCCCACCGTGTTCGAGATCGGCTTCGGCATGGGCGAGACCTCGGCCAAGATCGCCGCCGTTCGTCCCGACACCAACTTCATCGAAGTGGAAGTGCACACCCCCGGCGTCGGCAGCCTGTGCAAGCTGGTGGCCGAAGGCAACCTCGGCAACATTCGCATCATCCAGCACGACGCCGTGGAAGTGCTGCGGGACATGATCCCCGAGAACTCCCTGGCCGGCGCCCACATCTACTTCCCCGACCCCTGGCCGAAGAAGCGCCACCACAAGCGCCGCCTGGTGCAGCCGCCCCTGATCGCCCTGCTCGCCTCCCGCCTGGCTCCCGGCGGTTACCTGCACTGCGCCACGGACTGGGAGGAATACGCCGTGCAGATGCTGGAAGTCCTCTCCGCCGAACCCCTGCTCGAAAACACCGTGGACAACAGCCACGGCGGCTTCGCCCCCCGCCCCGACTACCGCCCCCTGACCAAGTTCGAACAGCGCGGCCTACGCCTCGGGCATGGTGTGTGGGACGTGATCTTCCGCAAGAAGTAGGACCGCCTCTACCCCGCTCCTGACAGGCGCCCAGCCTGGAAGGTAAGCGGGGCGCAAATCTCCGGCGTATGTTTCCGGAGAATGGCTTGGGTATTGGGTTGCAGGGCAGGCGAGGTGGAAATCCTCCGCCCTGCCCGGCGCCGCGGAGCTCCTCCGCGGACCTAGAACGGCTGCAAGGGCCGTTCGGCACAAGTTCGCTCCCCGTTTTCCCCTATCCCCTCTGCGTACCCGATCCATGCACTCGACATGAATTCTGCGGCTGGTTATGCTCTCGGCTTGCGACTTGAATGCTGTAAGCATGCAAACTTTGGCGTCGCATTAACCGTTTCTTTATCAACGCACATAAATGCTGATTGTGCCGAGGCCGTTGCAGCGCAAGCGTTTGCAGGTGACATAGGACTTTGTGGAAATTAAATGAAACATCTAATAATCCCTTTGATGCTCTTATTCGCGGCGCACGCCACGGCTGCTGAATCTGAAAGTGAAATCGTCCAAACACTCGCCAGCTGCTTGCTTGAGAACGCTCCTGAATTGTGGGAATCAGTATCTGTCTCCTACTCACGAGAAGGAACAGATGTAGAGGGAAGAAAACAGGTCTCGGTAAAGCACAACGTGACTATCGGCAGTCAGACCACAAAGCTAGAACCCTGTCGCCCCTTAGTACCGGCCATGCTTGTTGAGAAGCTCAACAGAACCCTTCCAGACAACTCTCAGCAATGGAAACAAGTAACGATCACCATATTCAGAACAGGAAAATTCAAAGTTGATTGGATTCAGCCCTAACAATTCACTCAAGCAGACCTGCCGAAGACCCGCCTGGGTTTCCCCAGCCGCTTCCGTGCGGCAGTCCGCTTACCTAAATCTTTAGGCTTACCTATGACATTCGGTATCGCCAATCGAAGCCTCGGAATTTTTATCCCCGCATTTGTTGTGGGCTGGTATTCGAGTACTTTCTTTTTCCTGTTGTTGTTGCCCAGTTTATTGATTTATTGGCTGGCGAAAAAAATTTCTCCCGGCTGACGCGGCTATATACGCGTTCTCAATTGCCGTGCAATCTGCCCAAGTTATCGTTGGTCCGGTGTTTATGGTCGTGTTGATTTCAAGAATGCAGGCGCCAATTAACTTAATTGGCTTGATGGTTGATACAGTCGTTCCAGTAGCAGGGCTAGTGTGGCTTGTCATAAAACCTGGGCTCAAGCCCGTAGTTTTCCTCAGCGTATTTCAAGTAGGAATGCTGATTTTTAATGGCTATGTAAGTCTCCAATTGCCAATTGGAGACTCTCAGCATAAGGCTGTTGTAACTCACATTTTTTGGAGGGTTGAAGCTCTTGTTACCATGTGGTCATCACTTATGAATTACGAGCCGTCGAGCGCTAAAGCTATCGCTTAACATGGAGTCCAGAGTGTCAGAGAAGCCATATAGGCAGCAGTTGCGTGAAACATTTACCAAAACTTTAGACGAGCGATATGCAGAGTTTTCCACCGGCGAGAAGTGGGTGCATTGGATTTTTGTAGGGATTGTTTATGTCGTCATCATCGGCATCCTTCTCGTTTAGATACCCCTCTCGCAGAGCCCTGACCTTCAGTCCAGCACTATTTCCTGTCTGGAATAGCCGGAATCGGTCTATTAGACTAGTTGGTAGCCAAAAGAATGGCGCGGAACTCCGCGCCATTTTTGTTTCCGGGAAGCGGTTGCCTGATCAGCCCCGGTCCAGGAAATCCTCCGCCATGCCTTCGAACCAGACGAAGTCTTCCTTGGCCAGGTTGACGTCGTGCTCGTGGTATTCCTTCACCGTCTGCACGATCTTGCCCTCGGCGTTGAACTTGTACTGGAAGTCCACCAGGATGGCCTCGATGGGGTTGCCGTTGACGAACATGTAGCACAGGTTGTCCGGCAGCAACTTGTCGAAGTCCTTGCCCTGCATGCGGTTCACGATCTGGCGGGCGGCGATGCGGCCCAGGCGGTTGGCCACGTGGCCGCTCTTGGGGTACCAGCCGAACAGTTCCGAGGCCTTGCCCACGGCGTCGCCGATGATCCACACATTGGGGTCCTTGGCGCTGTGCAGGCCCACGTTGTGCTGGTCGGCCCAGCCGGTGGCCTGGCCCTTGTCGTCCTGGCCGATGAGGTCGGCCATCCATACCAAGTCGCCGGCCCGGTGAGGCGCCATGAGGATGGCGTCCTCGAACTTGAAGTCGCCGGCAGCGGTCTTTACCTGCTTGTTGTAGGGGTCCACCTCCTTCACCGTGGCGTTGGGCACGTACAGCACCTGGTCCTTGTACAGCTCGTCGAAGGCCTGCTTGAAGCCGATGCCGATGGGCGCGGGAGCCGGCTTGGGGTCGAGCAGGACGATGCGGCCGGGAATCTTGTGCTGCTTCAGGTGCCAGGCCATCATGCACACCCGCTCGTAGGGGGAGGGCGGGCAGCGGTGGGG
>NZ_JBXAST010000100.1:0-4500 GCF_058809645.1 Azospira sp. MPR-E4
GCCCACCACGGGCTTCCCCTCCTGTAAAAACCCTTTTTGCGCACCCCAACACCAAGTAGAATCCGCTTTTTTCCAAGGCGTTAGGGTAGCTGGCATGGCCATCAAATCCGATAAGTGGATCCGTCGCATGGCGGAGCAGCACGGCATGATCGAACCGTTCGAGCCGGGGCTGGTGCGCGAGGTCAATGGGGAGAAGATCGTTTCCTACGGCACCTCCAGCTACGGCTACGACATCCGCTGCGCCCGGGAATTCAAGGTCTTCACCAACATCAACTCCACCATCGTGGACCCGAAGAAGTTCGATCCCCAGTCCTTCGTCGAGATCGAGGCGGACTACTGCATCATCCCGCCCAATTCCTTCGCTCTGGCCCGCACCGTCGAATACTTCCGCATCCCCCGCAGCGTACTCACCGTCTGCCTGGGCAAAAGCACCTACGCCCGTTGCGGCATCATCGTGAACGTCACCCCCTTCGAACCCGAATGGGAAGGCTACGTCACCCTGGAGTTCTCCAACACCACCCCCCTGCCGGCCAAGATCTACGCCGGCGAGGGCTGCGCCCAGGTGCTCTTCTTCGAGTCCGACGAGGTCTGCGAGACCTCCTACAAGGACCGGGGCGGCAAGTACCAGGGCCAGGTGGGCGTCACCCTGCCCAAGATCTGACGCCTTCGCGCAACATTTTCGACTTATCCTGTGACCCGCTCCGGCGGGTCGCCGTCTTTTGAGGAACAGCCATGCGCTTCCACTTCCCGGTCATCATCATCGACGAAGACTTCCGCTCCGAGAATGCCTCGGGCCTGGGCATCCGGGCCCTGGCGGAAGCCATCCAGGCCGAAGGTCTGGAAGTGCTGGGCGTCACCAGCTACGGCGACCTGACCTCCTTCGCCCAGCAGCAGAGCCGGGCCTCCACCTTCATCCTGTCCATCGACGACGAGGAGTTCTCCTCGCCCGAGGCTTCCGCCAAGGCCATTGCCGGCCTGCGCGCCTTCGTCAGCGAAATCCGCCTGCGCAACAGCGAGATTCCCATCTTCCTGCACGGCGAGACCCGCACCTCCCGCCACATCCCCAACGACGTGCTGCGGGAACTGCACGGCTTCATCCACATGTATGAAGACACGCCGGAATTCATCGCCCGCAACGTGGTGCGGGAAGCCAAGGCCTACCTGGAATCCCTGCCGCCGCCCTTCTTCCGGGCCCTCACCCACTACGCCTCGGACGGCTCCTATTCCTGGCACTGTCCCGGCCACTCCGGCGGCGTCGCCTTCCTGAAGAGCCCGGTGGGCCAGATGTTCCACCAGTTCTTCGGCGAGAACATGCTGCGCGCCGACGTCTGCAACGCCGTGGAGGAACTGGGCCAGCTGCTGGACCACACCGGCCCGGTGGCGGCCTCCGAGCGCAATGCGGCACGCATCTTCAACTGCGACCACCTGTACTTCGTCACCAACGGCACCTCCACCTCCAACAAGATCGTCTGGCACTCCACCGTGGCCCCGGGCGACATCGTGGTGGTGGACCGCAACTGCCACAAGTCCATCCTGCACGCCATCATGATGACCGGCGCCATCCCGGTCTTTCTCATGCCGACCCGCAACAACTTCGGCATCATCGGCCCCATCCCCAAGAGCGAGTTCGCCTGGGAGAACATCCAGAAGAAGATCGCCGCGAATCCCTTCGCCACGGACAAGAACGCCAAGCCCCGGGTGCTGACCATCACCCAGTCCACCTACGACGGCATCCTCTACAACGTGGAAGCCATCAAGGAAGAGCTGGACGGCAAGATCGATACCCTGCACTTCGACGAAGCCTGGCTGCCCCACGCCGCCTTCCACGACTTCTACGGCGATTACCACGCCATCGGCGCCGACCGGCCCCGCTGCAAGGAGTCCATGGTCTTCTCCACCCAGTCCACCCACAAGCTCCTGGCCGGCCTTTCCCAGGCCTCCCAGATCCTGGTGCAGGACGCGGAGAACAGCCACCTGGACCGGGACGTGTTCAATGAGGCTTATCTCATGCACACCTCCACCAGCCCCCAGTACGCCATCATCGCCTCCTGCGACGTGGCCGCGGCCATGATGGAAGAGCCGGGCGGCACCGCCCTGGTGGAGGAATCCATCGCCGAGGCCCTGGACTTCCGCCGCGCCATGCGCAAGGTGGACGAGGAGTGGGGCTCCGGCTGGTGGTTCAAGGTATGGGGCCCGGACGACCTCTCCGAGGAAGGCATCGAGGAGCGGGACGCCTGGATGCTCAAGCCCGGCGACCGCTGGCACGGCTTCGGCAACCTGGCCGACGGCTTCAACATGCTGGACCCGATCAAGGCCACCATCATCACCCCGGGCCTGGACGTGGACGGCGAGTTCGCCGAACGGGGCATTCCCGCCGCCATCGTCACCAAGTACCTGGCCGAACACGGCGTGATCGTGGAGAAGTGCGGCCTCTACTCCTTCTTCATCATGTTCACCATCGGCATCACCAAGGGCCGCTGGAACAGCATGGTGACCGAACTGCAGCAGTTCAAGGACGACTACGACAAGAACCAGCCCCTGTGGAAGGTACTACCCGCCTTCGTCGCCAAGCACCCGCGCTACGAGCGGGTCGGCCTGCGCGACCTGTGCCGGGAAATCCACGCCGTTTACCGCTCCAACGACGTGGCCCGCCTGACCACCGAGATGTACCTCTCCGACATGGTGCCGGCCATGAAGCCTGCCGATGCCTTCGCCAAGATGGCCCACCGCGAGATTGACCGGGTGCCCATCGACGAACTGGAAGGCCGGGTCACCTCGGTGCTGCTCACCCCCTATCCCCCGGGCATTCCCCTGCTCATCCCGGGCGAGCGCTTCAACCGCACCATCATGCAGTACCTGCAGTTCGCCCGGGATTTCAACGAGAAATTCCCCGGCTTCGAGACCGACATCCACGGTCTGGTCAAGGAAGAGCGGGACGGCAAGGTGGGCTACTACGTGGACTGCGTACGCTGACCCGGCGGTGCGGCACAGAAAGCGGCGGGATTTCCCGCCGTTTTTTTTTCGCCAGAATTTTCGCAAAAATCGCGCCAAGCCCATGAAAAATGGGAATAACTGCATTGACATTGCCATGCTGCTTTGCCACATTAGCCGCGATAAGAAATTGTTGAATTGGGGTCTGGGGTGAAAGTCAAAAAATCCGTATTGAATGTCTGCGCCGTCCTGTCGTTGCTGGGCTGCGGCGCCGCCTGGGGGGCCGATGCCACCCTGGGCCAAGCCGGACGCCTGCTGGAAAGCGGCAAGGGCAGCGAAGCCTATGTCCTGCTGGAAAGCCTGGAGCCCGAACGGGCCGGGGAAATCGAATACGACCTGCTGCTGGGGCTGGCCGCCCTGGAGGCGGGCCAGAACACCCGGGCGGTCTTCGCCCTGGAACGGGTGCTGGCCCAGGAACCGAACAACGCCCGGGCCCGGGCCGAGATTGCCCGGGCCTATCTGGCCCTGGGCGAGACCAAGAATGCCCGCCGCGAGCTCGAGAATGTGCGCAGCATGGGCGTGCCGGCCGAAGTGGGCAGCACCATCGAGCGTTTCCTGGCAGCAGTGGAGCGCCTGGAGGACGAAGCCCGCACCCAGGTGCGCGGCTATCTGGAGCTGGGTCTGGGCATCGACAGCAACGTCAACAGCGGCACCAGCCGCGGCGAGTACGCCATTCCCTTCTTCGGCGGCTGGATGTTCCCGGTCGGCAGCGGCGCCAAGGAAAACGGTGACACCTTCACCAACGTGGCCGGCGGCATCAATTTCCGCACTCCCCTGCAGGCCGGCCTGGCCGTCACCGGTGGTGCCGCCTTCTCCCAGCGCCTCAACAGCAACGATACCGACTTCGACAATGGCAGCTGGGACGCCAATCTGGGCCTGACCAAGGCGGAGGACAAGAACCAGTATTCCCTTGCCCTCCAGGCCAGCACCTTCCGCCTCAACGGCGAGCGCTACCGGGACGCCATGGGCTTCACCGGCCAATGGCAGCACAACTACGACTCCCGCAACCAGGCCAGCCTCTACCTCCAGTACGCCAGCCTCACCTACCCAGGCCAGGCCATCCGCAACACAGACCGTTTCGTCGTCGGCGGCGCCTACGCCCACGCCTTCCGCGAGGGGCAGGTCATCTACGGCGGCGCCTACGTGGGCACCGAGATGGAAAAGAACGAGCTGGCCACATTCATGGGCCACGACCTGGTGGGCGTGCGCATCGGCGGCCAGATGGACCTGGCCCCGCGCTGGGTCGGCTTTGCCAACGCCAATCTGGAACAGCGCCGCTACCACGGCAGCGACCCCTTCTTCCTCAGCATCCGCCAGGACCTGCAGGCCAACATCAACGTGGGGGCCAATTTCAGTCCCAGCCGGGAATGGCACATCACGCCCCAGTTCAGCTATACCCGCAACGACTCCAACCTGACCCTCAACGATTACCACCGCCAGGTGGTCTCCGTTACCGTCCGCCGCGATTTCTGAAGCAGGTCCCGCCATGCACATCGCCCTCACCTCCCG
>NZ_JBXAST010000101.1:0-4314 GCF_058809645.1 Azospira sp. MPR-E4
CCCGTGATCCAGGGCATGCAGCTGGAGAAGATAGAAAACAAGCCCCTGCCAGCCACCCCGCCCCTGCTGGCCGCATCCCTGCTGCTTCTGCTGGCCGCCCTCGGCGGCGGCGCCTGGCAGGCCCGCCGCGAGCAGGGCCGCCGTCCCCTTTCCACCTCCACCCCTTCCAGGAGCCTCTGACATGTCCATGGATATTCCGGAAATGCCCGTCGACCTGCGGCTCGCCGCCGTGGTGCACCTGCTCTCCTCCTCCGCCCTGCGCGGCGCCACCCCCAACAAGACCGAGGCCCTGCGGGCCCATCTGCGGGGCCTGGCGGCCCAGGCCGACCTCAACCCCTACCTCAAGAGCGCCCTGCAGGAAGTGCTGCAGGGCTGGGAGGCGGTGGATTGCCACCCGGCCTCCACCCCCGTCGATTTCTACCCCCTGGTCGCCCCCGGCGCCGTCACCCACTAACCCCAAAGCAACAGGAGTTCTCCCATGTCCCGTCACACCGGCCCCCGTCTCAAGATCATGCGCGCCCTGGGCACCGAGCTGCCCGGCCTCTCCCGCAAGACCCGCGGCGAGCGCGAGCAGCCGCCGGGCCAGCACGGCGCCCGCAAGGTCGCCGGGCGCAAGTCCGAATTCGGCCTGCAGCTCATGGAAAAGCAGAAGCTGCGCTTCAACTACGGCGTCTCCGAAACCCAGCTGCGGCGCATCGTCAAGGACGCCCGCCGGGACCAGGGCGCCACCGGCCACAAGATCGTCGAACTGCTGGAGCGGCGCCTGGACAACCTGGTCTTCCGCGCCGGCCTGGCCCCCACCATCCCCGCCGCCCGCCAGCTGGTGAGCCACGGCCACATCGCCCTCAACGGCCGCCGCGCCACCATTCCCTCCATCCGGGTCAAGGCCGGCGACGCCTTCGGACCGGTGGAAAAGAGCCGCAACCTGCTGGCCATCAAGGCCTCCCTGGCGGAGCCGGCCCTGGAACGGCCCGAGTGGATCGCCTTCGAGGAAGCCAGCCTGACGGCCCGCCTCAGCCACCTGCCGGACGGTGACGCCGCCCCCTTCCCCCTGGACCTGCAACGGGTGGTCGAGTACTACGCCACCCGCCTGTAACCCCAAGCCAAGCGCCGCCCCGGCGACCGGGGCGGCCCAGGAGTTCTCCATGCAACAGCTCGTCGAAATGTCCATGTACCAGTTGGGGCAGATCTTTCTCTTCCCCACCCTGGCCCTGGTCTCCCTGCTTTTCCTCTACGCCTTCTGGCTGCTCGGCCATTTCGCCCTGCAGGCCTGGCAGCGCCGCAACGGCGGCGGCCGGCCCCTGCTGGCCCGCTTCCGCGAGGCGCCCAACCTCAACGGCGACGAGCTGGACGTGTACGCCCACACCCTGCTCGAGGCGCCGCGCATCGCCAGCCGGGTGACGCCCATGCTGGGCCTGGTGGCCACCATGATCCCCATGGGCCCGGCCTTGAAATCCCTCTCCGACGGCAACCTGGCCCAGGTCTCGGAAAACCTCATGGTGGCCTTCTCCGCCGTGATCCTGGCCCTCATCGCCGCCTCCATCACCTACTGGATCGTCAATGTGCGGCGCCGCTGGCTGGCGGAGGAACTGCTGGAAGTGGAAGCCCTGCGGCAGCGGGCGGGGAGTGCTGCATGAGCGCGAACGCACGGCCGACCGCAGGGAGCGCGCTCCCTCCCCCGGGGAGGATGTCGCTCCGCGACAGGAGGGCCCATCAATGAGCCTCAAGCTGCTGCACGAACCGGAGACCGAGGACCCCATCCTCTCGGTGGTGAACCTGATCGACATCTTCCTCGTCATCATCGCCGCCCTGCTCGTCACCGTGGCCCAGAACCCGGTGCTCAACCCCTTCTCCAAGCAGGACGTGACGGTCATCACCGACCCGGGCAAGCCCACCATGGAGATGGTGATCAAGAAGGGCGAGAAGATCGAACGCTACAAGGCCAGCGGCAACATCGGCCAGGGCGAGGGGGCCAAGGCCGGCGTCGCCTACCGCATGAAGGACGGCTCCATGGTGTACGTCCCCGAAGGGGAAGGCCAGTAGTCCGATGCACCCTCACACCCTGCTGGAATGCCTGCTCGCCCGCCGTTTTGCCGTCGAATACCAGCCCCTGGTCTGTCCCGCCAGCGGCGACAGCCTGGGCTGGGAGGCCCTGGCCCGTTTCAGCGCCGCCGACGGCACGCCCCTGCCGCCGGACCTGGTGTTCCAGGCCCTGCACCACGATCCCCTGCTGCTCTTCCACACCGAACTGGAGACCAAGCGCCTGCAGCTTTCCCTGGCGCCGCCGGAGGGCCTGCTGTTCGTCAACCTGGACCCGGACAGCTTCGCCGCCGGCCACGGCCCGGACGGACGCAACGCCTTCACCGAACTGTTCCTGCCGCACCGGCAGCGGCTGGTGGTGGAGGTCATCGAGAACCTGGACATGGGCGACGTGGCCCTCTCCCATCAACTGGTGGAGGAGCTGAAGGCCGACGGCGTCCTGCTGGCCATGGATGACCTGGCCGCCTCCCGGGGTCTCATTTCCTTCGCCGCCCTCAACGATTCCGCCTACCTCAAGTTCGACCGCTCCTGGCTGGCCGACTCGCCGGAACGGGAGCGGCGCACCGCCATCCTCTCCTGGACCCTGCCCGCCGCCCGCAGCCTGGGCGTGCGCACCGTACTCGAGGGGGTGGAGACCGCCAACGACCTGAAGCTGGCCCGGCGCCTGGGTTTCGACCTGGTGCAGGGCTTCCTTTTCCGCGACCGCTTCCGCCGCGCCGAGGCCTGACATGCCCCCCAGCGATTCCCTGCTCTCCCGCATCTACCTGGAAAACTACCGGGAGATCGTGGATTTCCTTTCCCTGCGCACCGGCTGCCGCCACGCCGCCCAGGACTGCGCCCAGGATTGCTGGTTCAAGCTGTGCAAGGCCCGCCCGGCGGAAGCGGTGGACAACGGCCGCAGCTACGTCTTCCGCGTCGCCGCCAACATCGCCGTGGACTGGCACCGCAGCAACGGCCGGGAACTGCGCCTGCAGGCCGACTACGCCGCCAGCGGCGACCCCACGGCCGCCAGCCCCGACACCCTGGAGACGGTGCAGCAGCGGCGCAACCTGGAGCGGCTGGAGGCCATCATCCGGGCCCTGCCGCCGCGCACCGTGGAGGTCTTCGTGCTCAACCGGCTGGAAGGCCTCACCTACACGGAAACGGCAAAGCGCCTGGGTATTTCCGCTTCCGCCGTGGAAAAGCACATCGCCCGGGTGCTGCTGCAATGCCTGCCCATCCTGGAGGAGATGTGATGCCGCGCCTGCCGCCCCCCCGCGCCCTGGAACAGGCCTCCCGCTGGATCGCCCGCCAGGGAGCCGACGACTACGATGCTGCAGCGGAGGCGGATTTCGCCGCCTGGTACGGCGCCGCGGCGGAAAACGCCCGGGCCTACGAGCAGATCCGCCGCCTCTGGGGCACCCTCGGCCAGGTACAGCGGCAACGCCTGCAGCCGCCCCGGGGGCGCCGCCACGCGGCGGCCGGCGCCGTCAGCCTGGCCCTGCTCCTGGGCAGCCTGCCCTGGCTGCCGGAATGGTGGCTCGCCGCCCGGGCCGACCACCTGGCGGAGCTGGGCGGCAACCGCCACATCGAGCTGACCGACGGCTCCCGGGTGGTCCTGGAATCGGGCAGCGCCCTGCGCGTGCGCCTGGGCCAGACAGGGCGGGAGGTGGAACTGCTGCGGGGCCGGGCCCTCTTCGAAGTGGCGCGCCAGCCCCAGGGCGAAGGCTTCGCCCCCTTCTCCGTCGCCGTCGGCGAAACCCGGGCCACCGCCCTGGGCACCCGCTACCAGGTGGAAAAGCTGGCGGGGGAAACCGTGGTGACGGTGCTCGAAAGCCGGGTCGCCGTGCACTGCGGCGATTGCCAGGAAGGCCCGCGGGAAGCGGTGCTGGGGCCGGGGGACATGGCCCGGGTGGGCCCCGGCGGCCTGGAAACGGCCCGGGCCCCGGCCGGCGCCGATGCCTGGAGCGACGGCATGCTGGCCTTCGACCGTCAGCCCTTCGCCGTGGCCGCCGACCAGCTGCAGCGCTACCTGCCCCAGAAGGTGCTGCTGCTGAGCCAAGCGGCGCAGCAGCAGCTGGTCTCGGGCACGGTGGACCCGGCCCGGCCCGACGCTGCCCTCGGCCTGCTGGCCAGGGGCGCCGGCCTCCGGGTGACCCGCCTGCCGGGGCTGTTGCTGGTGCGATGAAAAAATTTCCGGCTCGGGGGTGGGGTGTACCGGGTCGGCAGACGTCCTACGGAAAAGAACCATTTTTCCGGAGTCATCATGCGCCCCCAGAATCCCCTCTCCTCCCC
>NZ_JBXAST010000102.1:0-3859 GCF_058809645.1 Azospira sp. MPR-E4
GTGGCGGTCCGGGAGTCCGGACCGCCGAGGGGTGTTGCGGCTATTACAAGTTGAGCAGGGTGGCAGTGTGGCGGGCGATCATCCATTCCTCGTTGGTGGGGATGACCAGTACGTCCACGGTGCTGCGGGGTTCGCTGATACGGTTGGCGTGCAGGGCGTTGGCCGATTCGTCGATGCTGATGCCTAGCCAGGAGGCCTGCAGGCAGACGCGACGGCGCACTTCGGCTGCGTGCTCGCCGATGCCGCCGGTGAACACCAGGGCGTCGATGCCGCCGATGGCGGCCGCCAGGGAACCCAGCTCCCGCACCACGCGGTAGCAGAAGAGGTCCACCGCCTCCTTGGCTTCCGGCTTGTCGCTGGCCAGCAGGGTGCGCATGTCCGGGGAAATGCCGGAAACGCCGAGCAGGCCCGACTCCTTGTACAGCAGCTTGGTCAGGGCCTTCACGTCCATGCCCTTGTTTTCCATCAGGTACAGCATCACGCCCGGGTCCAGGGCGCCGGTACGGGTACCCATCATCAGGCCCTCGACCGCGGTGAAGCCCATGGTGGACACCTGGCTCTTGCGATCCACCATGCCGCACATGGAGGCGCCGTTGCCCAGGTGGGCCACCACCACCCGGCCATTGGCCCGGGGCGAGTAGTCCGGCAGCACCCGGGCGATGTACTCGTAGGAGAGGCCGTGGAAGCCGTAGCGTTTGACCCCTTCGCCGGTGATCCAGCGGGGCAGGGCAAAGGCCTGGGCCACGGGGGCCTGGGTACGGTGGAAGGCGGTGTCGAAACAGGCCACCTGGGGCACTTCCGGCATCATGGTGCGCAGGGCATCGACGCCGTCCAGGTTGTGGGGCTGGTGCAGGGGCGCCAGGGGAATGAGCCGGGTCAGGTGCTCGATGATGTTGTCGTCGAGCTTCATGGGGCGCGAATAGCGCTCGCCGCCATGGACCACCCGGTGGCCCACGGCCACGATCTTCCAGCCCTTTTCATGGTCGTGCAGCCAGGAGATGAGGAATTCCAGGGCCTCGTGGTGCTGGCTTTCCGCATCGCCCTGGAGCGGGATGTCCACGTCGTCCAGCTTCTTGCCCTTGTCGTCCTTGGCCTTGATGTGGGCCTTGACGCCGATGCCGTCGATCTGGCCGGAGAGCACGGGTTCCGCAGCGATGCCGCCCCCGTTCTCCAGCTCGTAGAGGGAGAACTTGATGGAGGAGGAACCGGCGTTGAGGGTGAGGACGGCGCGGGTCATTGGTTCTGCTTCCGGTAGGCGTGGGCCATCAGGGCGGCGATGGCGCAGGAGGCGGTGCGGGTCTCGGCGGTATCGGCGCGGGAGGTCAGCACGATGGGGCACTTGGCACCCAGCACGACGCCGGCGGAAAGGGCGTTGGCCAGGTATTCCAGCTGCTTGGCCACCATGTTGCCGGACTCCAGGTCAGGCACCACCAGGATGTCGGCCTGGCCGGCGACGGCGGACTTGATGCCCTTGGTCTTGGCAGCCACCAGGGAAACGGCGTTGTCGAAGGCCAGGGGGCCATCCAGCAGGCCGCCCTTGATCTGGCCCCGGTCGGCCATCTTGCACAGGGCGGCCGCGTCCAGGGTGGACTGGATCTTGGGATTGACCGTTTCCACGGCGGACAGGATGGCCACCTTGGGTTCCGGGTTGCCCAGGATGTGGAAGAGGTCGATGGCGTTCTGGATGATGCTGACCTTTTCCTCCAGGGAGGGGGCGATGTTGATGGCCGCATCGGTGATCATGATGGGCTTGGGATAGGTGGGCACGTCCATGTAGAAGACGTGGGAGATGCGGCGGGAGGTGCGCAGGCCGTTGGCCCGGGATACCACCTCGCCCATCAGCTCATCGGTGTGCAGGCTGCCCTTCATCAGGGCCTCGCAGTCGCCGTTGCGCACCAGAGTCACGGCCATGGCGGCGGATTCGTGGCTATGGCGGGTATTGACGATGCGGATGCCGGTCAGGTCCAGGCCGTTCTCTTCGGCGACGGAGCGGATCTTGGCCTCCGGGCCCACCAGGAAGGGTTCGATGAGGCCGGCCCGGGCGGCGAAGATGGGACCCTTCAGGGATTCGGCATCGCAGGGATGGGCCACGGCCACGGGAATGGGTTCCAGGCCGGCGGCGGTGGCCAGCAGGGCCTGGTAGCGGGCTTCCTTGTCGCTGATGGTGAATTCGGGCAGGTGCACCCGCTCGCGGCGGATTTTCTCCGTCGGCGCCAGCACCTCGGCGGTGCCGCTCACCACCTGCAGGCCTTCCTGGTTGGTGCATTGGCAGTCGAAGAGGATGTGTTTGTTATGGTCGAACTTCTGCTTGGCGGTGATGGTGATGGTCACCGTGTCGCCGATGGTCACCGGCCGGGAGAAGTGCAGGGACTGGTCGATGTAGATGGTGCCCGGCCCCGGGAACTGGGTGCCGAGCACGGTGGAAATGAGGGCGCCGCTCCACATGCCATGGGCCACCACCTCCCGGAAAATGCCGCTCTGGGCGAATTCCGGGTCCACCACGGAGGGATTCACATCCCCCGACATGATGGCGAACAGCTTGATGTCTTCCGGACGCAGGGTCCGGATCAGGGTGGAAGAGTCTCCCACCTGGATTTCGTCGAAAGTCTTGTTTTCGATGTACTGCTCGGTGTGCTCAGCGTGCATGGCGCCTCCCGTTTTTGATTGTGTGGAGCTCTTAGCCGACGATGTTGTAGCCGCCGTCGATGTAGATGGTACCGCCGGTCAGGGTCTTCGCCACATCGCTGCACAGGTAGGCGGCCAGGGCGCCGACGTCGTCGATGGAGACCAGACGGTGCAGGGGGGCCCGTTCCACGGCGTCCTTCATCAGGTCGTCGAAGTGGGCGATGCCGGAGGCGGCGCGGGTGGCCAGGGGGCCCGGGGAGATGGCGTGCACCCGGATGCCCTTGGGGCCCAGCTCGGTGGCCAGGTAGCGGGTGGAAGCCTGCAGGGCGGCCTTCACCGGGCCCATCATGCCGTAGTTGTCCACCACTTCATCGGCGCCCAGGTAGCTCATGGTCAGCAGGGAGCCGCCGTCCTTCATCAGGGGCTCGGCCAGCTTGGCCATGCGGATGAAGGAGTGGCAGGAAATGTCGATGGCCCGCAGGAAGCCCTGGCGGGAGCAGTCCACCACCCGGCCGTGCAGGTCTTCCTTGGGGGCGAAGGCGATGGAGTGCAGGAGGAAGTCCAGCTTGCCCCACTTCTGTTCGATGGCGGCGAAAACAGCTGCCAGCTGATCGTCCTGTTCCACGTCCAGGGGCAGCACCAGGGGGGCGGCCAGCAGTTCGGCCAGGGGGCGCACGTGGGGTTCGGCCTTTTCATTCAGGTAGGTGACCGCCAGTTCGGCGCCGCAGATGTTGAAAGCCTTGGCGCAGCCGTAGGCAATGCTCTTGTTGTTGGCGATACCGACGACCAGGCCTTTTTTGCCGTTGAGGTTGAACATTTGCAGAACTCCAGGTTAGTTGAATGAAGGTGAACCATCCGGCGTCCAGTCTGGACCGGGGCCGTTATTGCAATCCTGTTTTCGTTATCATGCCGCATTTTGTGTTGCGGTGCAGCATATCGATTTTGACCTAGATCAAGGCCTAGTGGCAGTAGGACCTTAGCGGACGAGGGATAAGCCGGTATTTCGTTCCGATGACGTCCCCGTTACAGCGGCTTGCGCTGTGTCAACGTTTTTGCATTGACCATACCTATAATCCTCCGGCATGACCTTACAAGGGGGAGGGATTTTGGAACCGATTGCCAATTCTCTGGATGCAGTCCTCGAGGCGGTTTTGAGCAAACGCCGCCGGGACCCCACCCAACTGCTGCAAATTCTCCGGGAAGTGCAGGAACAGGTGGGCTACATCCCCCCTCC
>NZ_JBXAST010000103.1:0-3690 GCF_058809645.1 Azospira sp. MPR-E4
GGAGGGGGAAGCGGGAAGGAAGCGGGGAGGAAGGCGTGAAACGGGCAGCGCAACGACAGGGCGGAGGCGGGGCCTAGGGCCGGCCCAGGCCGTGGCGCAGGGCGTAGCGCACCAGTTCGGCATTGTTGTCGATGCCGAGTTTCTGCATGAGCCGGGTCTTGTGGGTGCTGACGGTCTTGGCGCTGACGTGCAGCCGTTCGCCCACGGCGGCCAGGGCCAGGCCCTGGCTGAGCAGCTGCAGCACCTCGAATTCCCGGTCGGAGAGGGCCTCGTGGGGCGGCGCCTCTTCCGGGGCGCCGAAGACCATGGCGTCCACCAGGGCCGGGTCGATGAAACGGCCGCCCCTGGCTACCTTGCGGATGGCCGCCAGGAGAATGGCCGGGTCGCTGTCCTTGGTCACGTAGCCGCTGGCGCCGGCGCGCAGGGCCCGGGACACCAGCTGGCTCTCGTTGTGCATGCTGAGGACGACGACGGGGACCTCCGGCGCTTCCGTATGGGCGCGGCGGATCAGGTCCAGGCCGCTGATGCCGGGCATGGACATGTCCATCAGCAGCAGGTCGATGCCGCCCTGGCGCAGCCGGGTCAGGACCTCGCTGCCCTGGCTGGCCTCGCCGGCCACCTCCAGGTCGGCTTCCGTGGCCAGGAGCTGCTTGAGGCCGCTGCGTACGATGCTGTGGTCGTCGGCCAGCAGGATGCGGATCATGGCAGTTCCTCCGCCAGGGGAATGGTGATGTGCAGGCGGGTGCCCCGGCCCGGGGCACTGTCGATGCGCAGCTTGCCGCCCAGGGCTTCCAGGCGTTCACCCATGCCGAGCAGGCCGAAGGAATGGCTGCTCACCTGATGCAGTTCGAAACCCTTGCCGTTGTCGGCAATCTTCAGGTGGATGCAGTTTCCGTCCAGGTCCAGGGCGATATCCACCTGGCTCGCCTCGGCATGGCGGGTGACGTTGGTGAGGGATTCCTGGACGATGCGGAAGAGGGTGGTGGCCCGGCTGTCGTCCAGGGGAATGTCGTCCCCGGCCAGCAGGTGGCAGGCGATGCCGGTGCGCTGGCGGAATTCTTCGGTGAGCCATTCCAGGGCCGGCAGGATGCCCAGGTTGAGCACCGCCGGACGCAGCTGGGAGGCCACCTGGCGCATCACCCGCACCGCCTCCTCCACCAGGTGCTGCATGGTGTCCAGGCGCTGGCCGATGGCCGGCGGGGCGTCGCCCAGCTCCCGTCGCAGCAGGGTCAGGTCCATTTTCAGGGCGGTCAGCAGGGAGCCCTGCTCATCGTGGATCTCCCGGGCGATGCGCTTGCGCTCCTGCTCCATGGCGGCTTCGCCGTGGGCGGCCAGGTCCCGCAGCTGTTGCCGGGATTCGAGCAGTTCCTGGGCCATGCGGCGGCGTTCGGTGATCTCCTCGCTGAGGTGCCGGTTGGCCACTTCCAGTTCCGCCGTGCGCTCCTGCACCCGCAGTTCCAGGGTGCGGCGCAGGGCCCGCAGGGTCAGGTGGGTGGTGACCCGGGCCTGCACTTCCTCGCTCTTGATGGGCTTGCCGATGTAGTCCACGCCGCCGCTGGAAAAGGCCTGGATGCGGTCCTCCACGGCGCTGGCAGCGCTGATGAAAATCACCGGGATGTCCCGGGTGGCCGGATCGGCCTTGAGCTTGGCGCACAGCTCCAGCCCGCTCATGTCGGGCATGCGGATGTCCAGCAGCACCAGGTCCGGCTGCAGGCTGTCGAGGGCGGCCAGGGCCTGGGCCCCGTCGGCTACGGCGTGCACCGTGTGGCCGTAGCGCTGCAGCAGCTGGGTGAACAGATGGCGGTCCAGGGCGGAATCGTCCGCCAGCAGGATGGTGCCGGTGATGCCGTTGTCGAATCGCGCAGGCACGGGAGCCTCCCGGTTTGCGGCCCTGGGGGGCCGCTTCTTGTGCCACCCATTTTGACGGCATCGGACCGGGCCCGGCAAGGGCCCCGGCCGGCGGCTTCAGCGGCGGAAGGTGTCGGCGGCGATCTGCAGGCGGGCCAGCTTGTCGTAGAGGGTCTTCTTCGGCAGCTGCAGGCGCTCGGCCGCCAGGGCCACATTGCCGTGGCAGGCCGCCAGGGCGGCCTCGATGAAGCCCTGTTCCGCCAGCTCCAGGCGCCGGGCCAGGGGCAGCTCGGCCCCCGGGGCGCTGCCCGCCGGGGATGCCGCCTGGGGCTGGTCCAGGCCCAGGCAGAAGCGCTCCGCCGCGTTCTTCAGCTCCCGCACGTTGCCCGGCCAGGGCTGGGCCTGCCAGCGGGCCAGTTCGGCCGGGCCCCAGGCCGGCACTTCCCGGCCGAAGCGCTTGGCCGCCTGCTGCAGGAAATGGCCCATGAGCAGGGGAATGTCTTCCTGGCGCTGGCGCAGGGGCGGCAGGTCGATGCTGACCACGTTGAGCCGGTAGTAGAGGTCGGCGCGGAACTGGCCGGCCTCGGAGAGGGCCTTGAGGTCGGCCTTGGAGGCGGCCACCACCCGGCAATCCACCGCCACCGGGGCATTGCCGCCGAGGCGCTCGATGCTGCGCTCCTGCAGGGCCCGCAGCAGCTTGACCTGGAGATTGAGGGGCATGGACTCGATTTCGTCGAGGAACAGGGTGCCGCCGTGGGCGTATTCGATCTTGCCGATGCGCCGCTTGCCGGCGCCGGTGAAGGCTCCCGCCTCGTGGCCGAACATCTCGCTCTCGAAGACGCTCTCGGGCAGGGCGGCGCAGTTGATGGCGACGAAGGGGCCGCGCCGGCCGGAGGCGCTGTGGATGGCCCGGGCCACCACTTCCTTGCCGCTGCCGGTCTCGCCGTTGATGAGGATGTCCACGTCGGTGGGGGCCAGGGCCGCCACCAGGCGGCGCACCTCCTGCATGGCCGGGGTCTGGCCGATCACCGGCAGGCCGTCCTGGGTCGGCAGGGCTTCCTTGAGGCGCCGGTTTTCCAGCAGCAGGGCCCGCTTCTCCAGGGCCTGGCGGGTGACCCGCACCAGATGTTCGGAAGTGAAGGGCTTTTCGATGAAGTCGTGGGCGCCGTCGCGCATGGCCTGCACCGCCATGGCCACGTCGCCGTGGCCGGTGACCAGAATCACCGGCAGCTCCCGGTCCAGCTGGCGCAGCTCCCCCAGCAGGGTGATGCCGTCCCTGCCCGGCAGGCGCACGTCGCTGACCACGGCCCCGGGCAGTTCGGCGGCCAGGGCCGCCAGGGCCCCTTCGGCATCGGCAAAGCTGCGCACCTCCAGGCCGGCCAGGGTCAGGGCCTGGGCGCTGCCCATGCGCACCGCCGGATCGTCCTCGACGAGAAAGACCGGCAGGGCGGCGGCCTCAGACACGGCGGCTCTCCTTGGCATAGCTGGCCCGGTCGATCTCGAACAGCTCCACGCACAGCTGCAGTTCGGTGCCCGGCGCCGCCTGCACCAGGGGCGAGAGGGCGGCCAGCAGGCTGTCCGCCAGCTGCTTCCTGGTCTCCATGCTGCGCCCCGGCATGAGGCTCAGCTTGGCATGGGCGAAGGCCCGGGGCGTGGCGGCGGTGCCGACGCAGAATACTTCCAGGGCCAGGGCCCGGCTCTTGATGTCCGCTTCCTCGAAGAGGCCGGAGTCGGCCAGGCAGCGGTTGAGGGCGGCGAGGCTGGCGGCCGGGTCCAGGGACAGGTTGGCGCTGTATTCCAGGGTCAGGTGGGGCATGGCGTGGTTCCGGGGCGGGTCAGGCG
>NZ_JBXAST010000104.1:0-3648 GCF_058809645.1 Azospira sp. MPR-E4
GCCCCAGGCCGTGCCCCAGCCTGCCCGCCCCGGTGCCGATGGCCAGGGCCGCCCCGGTTACGGCTACGGCGGCAACGACGTCTCGCCCCGGCGCGACCGGGATGGCGCCGGCGGCTGGGACAGCCGACAGGACCGGGACCGGGACGGCATCCCCGACGGCGTCCAGGGGCGCGACCGCGATGGGCGCCGCGGCAACCAGGATGGCGGCTGGGGCGACCGCAATGACCGGGGTGACGACAGCCGCCGCGGCACCCCGGGCAACGGCGTCGCCCCCCAGGAGCGCAACCGGCCCGGTGCCGACAGCAGCGTCGAGCAGCGCCGCCTGACGCCCCTGGACCGGGACAGCGGCTACCGTCGCGAAGAGATCCGCAGCGCTCCGCTCCAGCCCCGGGGCCAGTCCGGCCAGCCGGGCGGGGAGCGCAGCATGGGCCGGGACGGCGGCGGCCGCAGCGCCGACGGCGGCAGCTCCGGCGAGAGCCGGGTGACCCCGCCCCGGGGTGGCGATGGCGGCGAGCAGCGCCAAGGCAACTCCTGGGGCGGCGGCCGGCGCAACGATCGGTCGGGCGGCGACGGCGACCGCTGAGCCCTGGCCGCGGCGATGCGGCAATACGGGCGTCCCCAGGGGCGCCCTTTTTTATGCCGTGTAAAAGCTAGTTGTTGCGAGTCGTTCGCGTTTACATGGGGTGGAGACTGTACTAGGATGACGCCATGGCGCCTCGCCGGGCGCCCCTGTCGCCGCCGTTTGGCGGGCAGCCCAGGGCTGCCGGCGGGGGCGCAAAACGGGCTGGCGAACGCCGCCCCCGCGCCACCTTCATCCACCTTTCCTGGGAGCCGACCATGGCCCATCTGCCTGCCGACCTTCCGCCCCTGCCCGGCGCTACTGCCGACGCCGACGCCGCCATTTTTCCGGCCGGCCCCGGCCGTTCTGCCCAACCCTGCGAGCGCAGCATCCTGCTGCGCTACCTGGGCCAGGTGCAGCAGCGGGTGGGGCGGCAGTTCGAGGAGCTGCGTGCCGAAGTGCACAGCGAACTCCAGGCTGAACTGCAGGCGGAGCACGACGCCGAGCGCCGGGCCCTGGCGGCCCTGCTGGCAGCGCGGGACGACCAGCTGCTGGCCCTGCGCGGCCAGCTCATGGTGCGTGACACGGCCCTGGAACTGCTGCGGGAGGAACTGGCGGAACTGCGCCGCCAGGTGCCGGGCCTGGCCGGGCGGCAGGAGTTGGTGCGCCTGCTGGACATCCAGGCCGAGCGCATCGTCGCCCTGGAGCGGGAGCGCAACGCCGCCCTGTGGCGGGCCGAGCGGGAAAGCCTGCGGGCCAGGGAAGCGGCCACGGGGCCGGGCACCGTGGCCATCCTCTCCGCCGACCTGGTGGCGGCCCTGCCCGACGAGGCCCAACTGACCGAGGCCCTGGCGGCGGCCGACCTGGTGCTGTGCCAGACCGGCTGCCTCAGCCACGACGACTACTGGCGGGTGCAGGACTACTGCGCCCGCAGCGGCAAGCGCTGCCTGCTGCTGGCCAAGGAGGATGCGGCGGCCCCCGCGCCGGCCCGGGCTGCCGCGGACTGAGGCGTACCGGGGCTGCCCGGCCCCAATAAGGGCGCCCGCCGCGAACCGGGAAGACGGGCCGGGTACCGCCCAAACCCCCGGCAGGCCCGCCGTCGCCTTCCCTCCGCAACCGGGGATGGCCCCAGGTGCCTATTCCGGCGAAAGGGCCTAAACTTCCGCTTCCCCAAGCCTCAAGTCCCGATTTCCATGCCCCAATCTCCCGTCGCCATCGACTCCAAGCTGCCTTGGGTCGGCACCACCATTTTCACCGTGATGAGCAAGCTGGCCGCCGAATGCGGCGCCATCAACCTGTCCCAGGGCTTCCCCGACTTCCAGGCCGACCGCAGCCTGTTCGACGCCGTGCATCAGGCCATGCTCGACGGGCGCAACCAGTACGCCCCCATGACCGGCCTGCCGGAACTGCGCCAGGCCATCGCCGCCAAGGTCCAGGCCCTCTACGGCACCGCCTACGATGCCGAGAGCGAGATCACCGTTACCGCCGGCGCCACCCAGGCTCTGTTCACCGCCATCGCCGCCTTCGCCGGCCCGGGGGACGAGGTCATCGTCTTCGCCCCGGTGTACGACTCCTACGTGCCCGCCATCGAGACCGTGGGCGCCAAGGCCATCTACGCCAACCTCCGCTACCCGGACTACAAGCCCGACTGGAACGAGGTGCGCGCCCTGATCACGCCCCGCACCCGCATGATCATCGTCAACACCCCCCACAACCCCACCGGCAGCCTGCTCGACGCCGCCGACCTGGAGGCCCTGGCGGAACTGACCCGCGACACCAATATCGTGGTGCTGGGGGACGAGGTGTACGAACACATCTGCTTCGAAGGCGAGCACCAGTCCCTGGCCCGCCACCCGGAGCTGGCCGCCCGCAGCCTGATCGTCTCCAGCTTCGGCAAGACCTACCACATCACCGGCTGGAAAATCGGCTACTGCTACGGCGCCGCCGCCCTCATGGCCGAGTTCCGCAAGGTGCACCAGTTCAACGTATTCACCGTGCACGCCCCCTCCCAGGTGGGCCTGGCCGCCTTCATGGCCGACCACTCCCGGCACCTGCAACTGGCCGAGTTCTACCGGCAGAAGCGGGACTTCTTCCGCCAGCAGCTGGCCGGCACCAAGTTCGAACTGCTGCCCAGCCGCGGCACCTACTTCCAGCTGGCCCGCTACGATGCCATCTCCGATCTGCCCGACACCGAGTTCGCCCAGTGGCTGACCCGGGAAGTGGGGGTGGCGGTGATCCCCGTCTCCGTCTTCTACCCGGACGGCCGGGACGACAAGGTGGTGCGCTTCTGCTTCGCCAAGCAGGAATCCACTCTGGCCGCCGCCGGCGAAAAGCTGCGCGGCATCTGAGCCGGGCGCGGCCCGGACCGCCATCGGCGGGCCGGCGGCAGCTCCCGGTCCCAAAGAAAAAGCGCGGCAGTCACCGCGCTTTTTTCATGGTCGGGGAATTTTCCGCCGCCCCGGCGGTCTTTGCAGCGGGCCGGCGCCACAGCCGGCGTCTCGATCAACCGCAACATCAGGAGCATCCCCATGCGGGTACAGGAAAATCCGGCCGACATCGGCCGCTGCGGCTGCGGCCGCCGCGAATACTGCGACGGCAGCCACGGGCTGAGCGAAGCCCAATGGCAGGAACTGCGGGCCAGGGAACTGGCCGAAGAAGCCGCGTGGAAGCGGGCCGCCGGCCAGCCGGAAGACGCCGGCAAGTGATTCCGTAATCCGCCTGGCCTGGGGGCAAGGCGGGACGCCATTCTTCGGGTGGTGTGCCTGGAGAATGGCGTGGATTGGACGCCTCGGTGAGGCAGTAAAAAAGGGCACGGTGACGTGCCCTTTTGCTTTACGCGACTGCAGATACAAACCATGGATACTATGGTTTTTTCCCACCCGAACTAGGCGGCTTCGGTATCGGCGCTGGCCGGATGCAGTCAACGCTGTCTTTCACTAGGCGCATTGGAGGCGGCGGTGGAGGTGGCGGTGGAGATGCTGGTTTATTGTCATTTGCCATCCTTCTTACCTCCTGACTGATTAGGCGTTGGTGGTGGTGGAACAACTTCAACTCCTTCCCTGATTTGCCGCATTGGAGGGGGAGGAGGG
>NZ_JBXAST010000105.1:0-3524 GCF_058809645.1 Azospira sp. MPR-E4
GTCCTCACTGCGGGGCTTGCCGAAAGGGGCGGCGGGCTTGCGTTCGCCGTAGCTGCGCTCACCGTCCTCGCGGCGGGGGGCGCGGGGCCCACGGGGGGCATCCCCATCCCGGCCGTCGCGGGCGTAGGCGGGCTTGCCGGGTTCATCGCTGCGCCGGGGCGGGCGGCCATCGGCCTGGCGTGGCGGCCGCTCATCGCGGCCGGCGGGCTTGCCCCGGGCCGGGCGGTCCCGGTCACCGTAGGGGCGTTCGCCGTCTTCCCGGCGGGGGCGGCGCGGTGCTTCACCATTCCGGTCACTGCGGCTATCACGACCATCGCGGCCGTAGGTCGGCTTGCCGGGGGCGTCGCTGCGCCGCGGCGGACGGGCATGGTCGCTGCCTTCCCGGCGCGGCTGTTCGCCTTCGCTGCGGCGGCGGGGTGACTCTTCACTGCGCGGTGCGGAGCGGCGGGGCACCTCGTCCCGGGCCGGGGCTTCCGCCCGGGGCTGGTTGCGGGTGGCGCGGTTGCCGCCGCGGATGGGCTTGCGCGCCGGATCGCGGGAAGGTTCGCTGCTGGCGTCGCCGGCTTTTTTACTCGGCAGTTTGAGGGTGGAGCGGGTCATGGTGGGGCCGTGGAAATCTTCAGGCCTCGCAGTGTACGCCAAGTGGGGCATCCCAAGCGGGAAAACGTCGCCGCCTGCCGCCGTGCGGCGCGGGGTGAGTCGTGGCAGCGGCGATGCCGGTGGTGCGTCGCCCAGTGGGGCGGGCAACGTGACCGCGGCTTTTGCCGCATGGCGCCCTGGCGCCGTTGGACGAGTGCGGTCGTCGCCGTGTCGGCCTCATCCATAAAAAAAGCGGCACTCCCGGAGGAGCGCCGCTTTTTTCCGGCTTGGTCGGCAGACGGAGGTCAGACCCGCAGCAGCACCGTCTTCAGGGGCGGCTGGCCGTCCGGGCTGGGGAAGTCGGCCTCGGGGACGATCCATTCGGCCGCCCGCACTTCCCGGCCGGCCTTGCGGGCGCTGCGCTGCAGCTGGTCGAGCCAGGCGTCGCGCTGCACTTCGGCCACGTTGTTGCAGCAGACCAGGGTGCCGCCTTCGGCGGTGGCCAGCAGGGCCGGCTTGAACAGGGCCGGGTAGTCGTTCACCAGGTCCACCACGCCAAAGGGGCTCTTGGCGTAGCGGGGCGGGTCGAGGAACACCAGGTCGAACTGGCGGGGCTCCAGTTCGATGAAGGGGGGCATGCGCTTGCCCCGCACCATCTTGGGCTGGCCGATGCCGGCCAGCTGGCGGATGGCGGGGAAAACGTCGCTCTTGATGAAGCGGGGCCGGTGATTGAGTTCGTTGAGGGCGGCGTTGCTCTTGCCCACGGCCAGGCTGCTTTCGGCGAAATCCACATTGACGACGAAGGCGGCCCCGGCCTTGGCGGCGGCGATGCCGACGCCGCAGGTGTAGGCGAAGAGATTGAGCACGGACTTGCCGACGGCTTCCTGCATGATGCGGCGGCGGCCGGCCCGCAGGTCCAGGAACAGCCAGGGGTCCTGGCCGGCGTGGCGGGCCTGGATCAGGTAATTGACGCCCAGTTCGCTGAACTGCCGCGGGCGGTGGGCCGGTTCCACCTTTTCCGGCGGCAGATCGTTGGCGATGCGGGAATTGGCGCGGCTGCGGTCGTTGTAGATGCAGTCCAGGCCGGGCAGGACGCCGGCGTAGAAGGCTTCCAGGTCGGCCAGTTCGCCGGCTTCCAGGGGCGTGTGGAAGCTCTGCACCAGCAGCAGGTCGCCGTAGCGGTCCACGGTGAGGCCGGAGCGGCCTTCGACGCTGCCGTGGAAGAGGCGGTAGGCATTGGTGCCTTCGGCGTGCAGCTGGGGCAGCAGTTCGTTGCGGGCGGAATGGGCGGCGGCCAGGCGGTCGCTGAGCAGGTCTGACATGGGGACTCCGGTGCTGCTGAGGGGGAGGCCGGCGCCCGGGCGGCGGTCGGCAGGGGTGCGGCGGAGCGGCGGCGGGCTGGTGCCCGGCGGCCGGCCCCGACGACGGGCAGGCCGGCATTGTAGCGGAAGGCCTGCCGCGGTGCTGGCCTATCGCTGCAAACAGTGCCGTGGAAACAGCAGCTTGGCCACCGCTGCGGCCTCTTGCCGAGGTTCAGGCGGAGCGGCCGCGGCCCCGCTGCTTGCGCCGGCCTTCCAGGGCCCGGCGCAGGCGGGCGGCGGTGTCCGGCAGGTCGATGGGGTGGGCGGGGGCCAGCTCGTTGCTGCGACTGCGCAGCTGCTCCAGGGACGGGGGAAAGTCCTCCTGCTTGCAGGCGAAGGCGATCTGGTTGCCTTCCTCCTGGGCGTCGATCAGCAGCACCCGGCCGTCGAAGCACTGGCGCAGGCGGCCCAGGTAGAGCTGCAGCAGGTCGTCGCCGGCCCACAGGTTGACCACCATGACGCCGCCGGGCTTGAGGCGGGCGTAGCAGTAGTCGTAGAAGGCGGTGGTGCAGAGCTGGCGCGGCAGGCCGTCGAGGCAGAAGCCGTCGATGAGCAGCACGTCCACGCTGTCCTCCATGGCCCGGATGTAGTCGGCCCCGTCGGCGCAGACGACGCGGAAGTTGTCGCCGTCAGGCGGCAGGCGGAACTCGTCGCGCAGGGCGATCACCGCCGGGTCGATCTCCACCGCGGTGAAATCCACCCCGGGCAGGCGCTGCAGGCAGTACTTGGCCAGGGAACCGCCCCCCAGGCCGATCATGGCGATGCGGGCCGGCTCCGGATGGAGCAGGAGGAAGCCCATCATGGAGCGGGTGTAGCCCAGGGTGAGGGCCGTGGGGTCGGCCTTGGACATGGTGCTCTGCACCGTGCGGAAGTCGAAGTGGAGGGCCAGTTCGTCCGCCTCGTCCTTGAGGTAGGGGCGGCCGCTGAGGCGCTCGGGCGGCACGCTCTGCCGCAGTTCGTAGTCGTCGTCCCGGGCCATGGGTCAGGTGCCGGCGTAGCGGCCGGGGCGGTGATTGACGGCGATGACGAAGTTGAGGGCGACGGCGCCGAGGATGGAGAGCAGCACGTGGTAAGGGTCCCGCACCAGCAGGGCGGCCGAAAGGATGGCCACGTCGGCGGCCATCTGCACGTGGCCGGCGCGCCAGCCGCGCCGCTCCTGTAGATACACGGCCATGACGCCGAGGCCGCCGAGGCTGGCCCGGTGGCGCACCAGCATGAGCAGGCCGATGCCGGTGAGAAAGCCCCCCATGAGGGCGGCAAAGACCGGCTCCAGGCTGGCGAAGGTGACGTGGGCCGGCAGCAGCTCCGTATAGAGGGAGAGCAGGGCCACGGCGATGAAGGTCTTGAGGGTGAAGTTCCAGCCCAGGGCCCGCACCGAGAAGAAGTAGAAGGGCAGGTTGATGAGGAAGAAGGCGGGGCCGAACGGCAGGTCGAGGCCGTAATGGGCGAGGAAGGCGAGGCCGGTGGTGCCGCCGGTGAGGAGACCGGCATGGCGGAACAGCAGCACGGCGAAAGCGACCACCAGGGGCGCCACCAGGAGGGCCTGGAGGTCTTCGAAGAGGCTGTGGCGGGGCGGGACGGGGG
>NZ_JBXAST010000106.1:0-2723 GCF_058809645.1 Azospira sp. MPR-E4
GGAGGGGGGCGGCGGCAGTGGCCGGGGCGTTGCCCCAGGCCGGCGCCGCCCGGGTGGTGGCGCTGCGGGCGGAGATGAGGTGGGAGCGCATTTCCCGGTAGGTGGTGATGACGTCGTGGGCCAAGATGGCCTCCACGATCACCGAGTGCTCCTCGAAGGATTCGCTCATGCGCTCCAGGTTGCGGAACTGGGTGCGGCGGAAGCTGGAGACCCGGTCCCGCAGGCTGGTGGCCATGTCGATCAGCACCGGGTTGTAGCAGCCGCGGATGATGGTGGCGTGGAGGGCGACGTTGGCCGCCTCGTAGCGTTCGATGTCGCCGGCCTGCATGGCGGCCCGGCCCTCGGCGTGGTGCTGGCGCATGGCGGCCCGGTCCGCCTCGCTCATGCGCAGGGCGGCGTGGCGGGCGCAGGCGGCCTCCAGTTCGGCGATGGCCTCGAACATGTGGTTGAGCTGTTCCACCGACAGGGCGGCCACCACCGAGCCCCGGTTGGGGCGGGTCTCCACCAGGCCCATGATGGCCAGCTGCTTGAGGGCCTCCCGCACCGGGGTGCGGGAGACGGCGAAGCGGGAGGCCAGGGTCACTTCGTCCAGGCGGGTGCCGGGGGCCAGTTGGCCGAGGACGATCTCGTCGGCAATCCTGCGGCAGACGTCCTCCGCCAGGCTGCCTCGGCTGCGCCCGGCCTCTGGCGGGGCGGCGGTGTGGATGGCGCTTTCCATCAGGCGGCCTCCCCCAGCAGGCGCACCGGATGCCAGCAGGCCAGGGTGCGGGCGCCCTGCTGCTCCAGGGGCGGGATGTCGCGGTGGCAGCGTTCGCTGGCGTGGCTGCAGCGGGGGGCGAAGCTGCAGCCCGGGGGCAAGGCGGCCAGGTCCGGCGGCGAGCCGGGGATGGCCTCCAGGGGGCGGCCCCGGTGCTCGTGGCCGACGGTGGCCGCCAGCAGGCCCCGGGTGTAGGGGTGGCAGGGCTGGCGCACCAGCTGGCCCACCGGGCCCTGCTCGACGATGCGGCCGGCGTACATGACGGCGATGCGGTCGGCCACCTCCACCGCGGCGCCGATGTCGTGGGTGACGAAAATCACCGACATGCCGGTTTCCCGCTGCAGCTCCCGCAACAGCAGCAGGATCTGGATCTGCACCGTGGCGTCGAGGGCGGTGGTGGGCTCGTCCGCCAGCAGCAGCTTGGGTTTGCAGGCCAGGGCCAGGGCGATCATGGCGCGCTGGCGCATGCCGCCGGACAGCTCGTGGGGATAGGCGTCGAAGCGGCGGCGGGCCTGGGGAATCTGCACCCGCTCCACCATGGCCAGGGCCCGGGCGGCGGCGGTGGCCTGGTCCACGCCCTCGTGCACCCGCACCGCCTCGCTGATCTGCTGGCCGATGGTGTACACCGGGTCGAAGGCCAGGCCCGGCTCCTGGAACACCATGGAGACGGTGCCGCCCCGGTAGCGGTCCAGCTCCCGGCCGCGCAGGGCAAGCACGTCCTGGCCGTCCACCCGGATGCGGCCGGCGGTGCGGGTGTGGCGCTCCGGGTGCAGGCGCAGCAGGGTGCGCAGGGTGACGCTCTTGCCCGAGCCCGATTCCCCCAGCAGGCCCAGCACTTCGCCCTGGCCCAGTTCCAGGCTCACCTGGTTGAGGGCGCTGGCGCGGCGGGCGCCGTTGAATTGCACGGTCAGATCCTGGATGGAGACGAGCGGGGTAGTCATGGACGTTGCTCCTGGTGGGCTTCCGGGTGGCCGGAAGCGGGATCGTTGAGATGGCAGGCCGCCAGGTGCTCGCTATGGCGGCCCATGTCCCGCAGGGCCGGCGTGGCGCTGGCGCAGACGGCGTGGGCGTGGGGGCAGCGGTCGCGGAAGCGGCAGCCGCTGGGCGGGTTGATCGGGTTGGGCGGGTCGCCGGCCAGGGGCGAGGCCTGGGTGCGGTGCTCCGGGTCCATGGAGGGCACGGCGGAGAGCAGGGCCCGGGTGTAGGGGTGGGCCGGATGGCCGTAGATGCGCTCCACCGGGCCGCTCTCGATGACCTGGCCCAGGTACATCACCATCACGTAGTCCGACAGGTAATGCACCACGTGCAGGTCGTGGGAGATGAAGAGATAGGTGAGCTGGCGCTCCGCCTTCAGCTCCTGCAGCAGGTTGAGCACCTGGGCCTGGACCGACTTGTCGAGGGCCGCCACGGCCTCGTCCAGGATCACCAGGCGCGGGTCGAAGGCCAAAGCCCGGGCGATGTTCACCCGCTGTCGCTGGCCGCCGGACAGCTCGTGGGGATAGCGGCCGGCGAAGTGGCTCGGATCCAGCCCCACCCGGTCGAGCAGTTCCCTGGCCTGGTGGTCGGCCCGGGCGATGCCGTGCACCCTGGGCCCGTAGGCGATGGTTTCGGCGATGGTGAGGCGGGGATTGAGGGAGGCGAAGGAATCCTGGAACACCATCTGCAGGTTGCGGCGGAACTCCTTGAGGCGCAGGCCGCGGAATTCCTCCACCCCCTCGCCGTCGAAGATCAGCTCGCCCGCATCGGCGGGCATCAGCCGGGCCACCAGGCGGGCGGTGGTGGATTTGCCGCAGCCGGATTCGCCGACGATGCCCAGGGTCTTGCCCTTGGGGACGGAGAAATTGACCCCGTCCACGGCGTGGACGAACTTGCGTTCCCGGTCCAGGGGGCTGCTGCGCACGGGAAAGTGCTTCTTCAGGTCGCGCACGATGAGCAGGGGCTGGGCGGGGCCGCCCATGTCGTGGGG
>NZ_JBXAST010000107.1:0-2596 GCF_058809645.1 Azospira sp. MPR-E4
CTCCCCTGCCCCCACCTCCATCGCCCGCCGGGCCGTACCCCTGGTCCTGGTCGCCGTGCTGCTGCTCGGCGGCGCCATCGCCTACCGCCTGCGCCCGCCGGTCCTGCCCCCCGGCATCGCCACGGGCAACGGCCGCCTGGAAGCCATCGAAGTGGATGTGGCAACCAAGGTGGCGGGCCGCCTGGCCGAGGTCAACGCCCGGGAAGGGGACAGCGTGCCGCTCAACGCAGTCCTCGCCCGCCTCGACGCCGAGGACCTGGCCGCCCAGCTGCAGGCGGCCGAAGCCCAGATCCGCCAGGCCCGGGAAAGCACCCGGGAAGCCAAGGCCGGAGTAAACAGCGCCGCCAGCCAGCGGCGCCTGGCCCAATCCACCCTGAAGCGGACCGAAGCCCTGGTGCAAAAGGGCTACGTCACCGGCAACAAGCTGGACCAGGACCAAAGCACCCTGCAGACCGCCGACGCAGCCCTGGCCGCGGCCCAGACCCGGGTGGCCGAAGCCGTGGCGGCGGTGGAATCGGCCCAGGCCAAGGCCGAGGCCCTGCGCGTCAGCCTGCGCGACACCGCCCTGCGGGCACCCCTGGCCGGCCGGGTGCTGTACCGCCTGGCCGAACCGGGCGAGGTGCTGGCCGCCGGCGGCAAGGTGCTGACCCTGCTGGACATGAACGACATGTACCTGACCATCTACCTGCCCACGGCGGAAGCGGGCAAGGTGGCCGTGGGCGACGAGGCCCGCATCGTCCTCGACGCCCTGGAGGCCCCCATTCCCGCCCGGGTCAGCTTCGTCGCGCCGAAGGCCCAGTTCACGCCCAAGGAAGTGGAAACCCGCAACGAGCGGGAAAAGCTCATGTTCCGCCTGAAGCTGCGGGTGGAGCCGGAATGGCTGGCCCAGCACGCCGACCTGGCCAAGCCCGGCATGCCCGGCGTCGGCTACGTGCGCACCGCCGCCGACGTGGCCTGGCCCGCCAAGCTGCAGCTGCGCTGATCCCGCCACCGGCCCTGCTCCAACCACTCCCACTCCCGGCCCGCCGCCATGGCCTCACTGGACACCGCCGCTCCCGTCGCCCGCCTCGCCGGCATCAGCCTGCGCTACGGCCAGGTAGGCGCCCTGGCGGACGTCACCCTGGACCTGCCCGCCGGCGGCATGGTGGGGCTGATCGGCCCGGACGGCGTCGGCAAGTCCTCCCTCCTGGCCCTGGTGGCCGGGGCCCGCAAGATCCAGACGGGACGGGTGGAAGTGTTCAGCGAGGACATGGGCAGCGCCCGGGTACGGCCCCGCCTGCAGCCGCGCATCGCCTACATGCCCCAGGGCCTGGGCAAGAACCTCTACCCCACCCTGTCGGTGGCGGAAAACGTGGATTTCTTCGGCCGCCTCTTCGGCCAGGGCAAGGCCGAGCGGCAGCGGCGCATCGACGAACTGCTCGCCGCCACCAACCTCTCCCCCTTCCGCGACCGGCCGGCGGCCAAGCTCTCCGGCGGCATGAAGCAGAAGCTGGGACTGTGCTGCGCCCTCATCCACGACCCGGACCTGCTGATCCTGGACGAGCCCACCACCGGCGTCGATCCCCTTTCCCGGCGCCAGTTCTGGGAGCTGATCGACCGCATCCGGGCCCGCCGCCCGGGCATGAGCGTGCTGGTGGCCACCGCCTACATGGAAGAGGCGGAGCGCTTCGACTGGCTGGTGGCCATGGACGCCGGCCGCATCATCGGCACCGGCAGCGCCGCCGAGCTGAAGGCCCGCAGCGGCGCCGCCACCCTGGAGCAGGCCTTCATCAGCCTGCTGCCGGAGGAACGGCGCCAGGCCCACAGCCAACTGGCGATCCCGCCCCTGCCGCCGGACGGCCACGACTTCGCCATCGAGGCGGAAGGCCTGACCCAGCGTTTCGGCGACTTCACGGCGGTGGACCAGGTCAGCTTCCAGATCGGCAAGGGCGAGATTTTCGGCTTCCTCGGCTCCAACGGCTGCGGCAAGACCACCACCATGAAAATGCTCACCGGCCTGCTGCCGCCGACCCAGGGCAAGGCCAGCCTGTTCGGCAGGACGGTGGACGCCAACAACCTGGAGACGCGCAAGCAGGTGGGCTACATGTCCCAGGCCTTCTCCCTCTACGGCGAGCTGACGGTGGCCCAGAACCTGGACCTGCACGCCCGCCTCTTCCACCTGCCGCCGGAGAAGATCGGCCCGCGCATCGCCGCCCTCGCCGAACGCTTCGACCTGACGCCCTACGCCGACGCCCCGGCGGCGGACCTGCCCCTGGGCATCCGCCAGCGCCTCTCCCTGGCGGTGGCGGTGGTGCATGAGCCCCGCCTGCTGATCCTGGACGAGCCCACTTCCGGCGTCGATCCCATCGCCCGGGACCAGTTCTGGGCCCTGCTGGTGGAACTGTCCCGGGAACAGGGGGTGACCATTTTCATCTCCACCCACTTCATGAACGAGGCCGAGCGCTGCGACCGCATCAGCCTCATGCACGCCGGCAAGGTGCTGGCCAGCGACACCCCGGCCGCCCTGCAGGCCGCCCGGGGCGCCGATTCCCTGGAGGCGGCCTTCATCTCCTACCTGGAGGAAGCCAGCGGCGCCGCCCCGGCCCAGCCCCAGCCC
>NZ_JBXAST010000108.1:0-2291 GCF_058809645.1 Azospira sp. MPR-E4
GCTGGGTAGTCAAGGCAGGGTGGGAGCAGGCGTGAGGGGCGTAGTGTAAGCCATGGGGCGGCAGGCGTAGAATCCGCCCTCACTCAACGACCGGGAACCGCCATGGAAGAGCGTCTGAACGAACTGGAAATCAAGCTCAGCTTTGCCGACGATGCCATCGACGAACTGAACCGCACCGTCTTCCGCCAGCAGCAGCTGATCGAACAACTGCAGCACGACCTGCGGGCCCTGCGGCAGCAGATGCTGGCCAGCCTGCCGGAAGAAAAGCGCACCCTGCAGGACGAGATTCCGCCTCATTATTGAGCTACTTTTTTGCCACAGAGGGCACAGAGAACACAGAGGTAAACCAACGACTTGGCATTACTCTTCTCTGTGTTCTCTGTGCCCTCTGTGGCTAAAGGTTTTTCCCCCACTCAGTGGGGCATGAGCTGGATGCTGCGGTTCTTGCGCATCTTGCCCACCACGTGCATTTCACATTTGACGCAGTCGAACTTCAGGGTCAGGCGCTCGCCGTTGTTCACCAGGGTCAGGGGATCGGGCTTTAAGCCCTTCACTTCCTTGGGGCACAGGTTGAAGCTGTGGCGCAGGCAGTGCTTGGTGATCATCAGGGAAACGGCGCCCTTTTCCTCGTCCGCCTCGTAGGCTGCGGCGATCAGTTCCACCCCGTGCTTGAGGTAGAACTCCCGGGCCTTGCGGTTGTACACATTGCCCAGGTAGGTCAGTTCCACTTCCGGGTAGAGGGCCGGCGGCTCCACCGGCCTGGCCCGGGGCGGGCGCTGGTAGGCGGCGGCCCGGACCGCATCCAGGGCTGCCACCGCTTCCCGGCGCAGGGCGTTGATGGCGCCGGCGGGCAGGAACCAGGGCTGGGATAGCTGCAGCTCCACCCCGTCGGCCACGTACAGGGTGTTGCCCAGCTTGGCCAGGTTTTCCCGGAGGCCAGCCAGGGCCCGTTCGCCGTTCTGGGCGGCTTCCCGGGCGTGGGCCAGGGGCACGCTGACGGCTACGCCGGTTTCGTCCGTCAGGGTCAGGGCGAAGCCGTCGCCGCTTTCGGCGAAGACCATGGTGATGCCTACCCGGCGTTCCGCCGACTTCTTTTCCAGGATGCGTTCGAATTCCTGGTCCCGGTTGCGGTGGATGGCGGTGCCCACGACCAGGTCTTCCGGCACTTCGTTGGGCGTGCAGCGCCAGGCCGCGCCCACCTTTTCCGCCGTATTGAGGCGCAGGCCCACCAGTTCGCCGTGACCGTCGAAATAGGAGAGGCCGTCGCCGTTGTGCAGGGCTTCCGCCGTCTCGACCTCGAACCAGCCCTTGCCCAGGCGGCTCACCTTGCCGATGGCCGGGCCGGAGAAGGCGGGGGTGTCGAAGGCGCCCACTTCGCTGTGGCCCCGGCCGTGCACAAAGTAGTCGGTGGCGCCCCGGTTGAAGGTCTTTTCCGGCTGGGGGGTGAAGAAGAAGGTGCTGCGGCCGGCGGAGGAACGGGTGAATTGGGGATGTTGCGCCAGGATGTCGTCCAGCAGGGTGCGGTAGTGGGCGGTGATGTTCTTGACGTAGGAGAGGTCCTTCAGCCGGCCTTCGATCTTGAAGGAGCTGATGCCGGCCTGGGCCAGGGCCAGCAGGTTGGCGCTCTGGTCGTTGTCCTTCATGGAGAGCAGGTGCTTGTCGCTGGCGATGATCTGGCCCTGCTCGTTTTCCAGGTCGTAGGGCAGGCGGCAGGCCTGGGAACATTCGCCCCGGTTGGCGCTGCGGCCGGTGTGGGCGTGGCTGATGTTGCACAGGCCGCTGTAGCTGACGCAGAGGGCGCCGTGCACGAAAAACTCCAGGGCGATGTCGGTCTGGGCGGCAATCTGGCGGACCTGTTCCAGGTCCAGTTCCCGGGCCAGGACGATCTGGGAGAAGCCGACGTCCTGCAGGAAGCGGGCCTTGTCCACGGAGCGGATGTCGGTCTGGGTGCTGGCGTGGAGCTGGATCGGCGGCAGGTCGAGCTGCAGCAGGCCCATGTCCTGGATGATGAGGGCGTCGGCGCCGGCGTCGTGGCATTCCCAGGCGATGCGGCGGGCGGTCTCCAGTTCCTCGTCCTTGAGGATGGTGTTGAGGGCTACCAGTACCCGGGCGTTGTAGCGGTGGGCGAATTCGCTGAGGCGGGCGATGTCGGCCACGCTGTTGCCCGCATTGGCCCGGGCGCCGAAGGCCGGGCCGCCGATATAGACGGCGTCGGCGCCGTGGACGATGGCTTCCATGCCGAAGTCGGCATTCTTGGCGGGGGCGAGGAGTTCAAGCGGGTGGGCGAGGGG
>NZ_JBXAST010000109.1:0-1869 GCF_058809645.1 Azospira sp. MPR-E4
ATTTTTTTAATGATACGGCGACCACCGAGATCTACACAAGGCTATTCGTCGGCAGCGTCAGATGTGTATATGAGACAGGCTGACGCCCCTGCAGGCCGACAGCGCCACCCAGCGCCTGGATCAGCACGTGCACGCCACCATCGCCCAGCTCACCAACTCCCTCTCGCCCCTCACCCTGGCCATGGCCATGATCGACTGGGCCGGGCATCTGGCCGTCTCCCCCGGCAAACAGCTGGAACTGCTCAAGCTGGCGGCGACGGAAGCCGCCGCCCTGCAGGCGGCCCAGCTTTCCATGCTCAACGAGGGGCCGGACTTCGTCGCCCCCTGGAGTACCGACCGCCGCTTCAAGGAAGATGCCTGGCACCGCTGGCCCTTCAATGTCATGCAGCAGTCCTTCCTCCTCACCGAGCGCTGGTGGAAGGCGGCGACCCACGGCATCTGGGGGGTCTCCGCCCACCACGAACGCATCGTCTCCTTCGCCGCCCGGCAGATTCTTGACCTGCTCTCCCCCGGCAACAGCCCCCTCACCAATCCGGTGGTGCTCGAACACACCATCCGCGAAGGCGGCCAGAATCTGTGGCACGGCATGGCCCATCTGCAGGAGGACCTGCAACGGGCCATGAACAACGAGCCCCCCGCCGGCAGCGAGGATTACGTGGTGGGCCGGGACGTGGCGATCACCCCGGGCAAGGTGGTGGCCCGCACCCGGCTGATGGAACTGATCCAGTACTCCCCCACCACCGCCAAGGTCCATCCCGAGCCCATCCTCATCGTGCCGGCCTGGATCATGAAGTACTACATCCTGGACCTCTCGCCCCACAATTCCCTGATCAAGTTCCTGGTGGACCAGGGCCATACCGTCTTCTGCATTTCCTGGCGCAATCCGGACGAGGAAGACCGGGACCAGGGCATGGACGATTACCTGGAAAACGGTTTCTTCGCCGCCCTGCAGGCCATCAACGACATCGTGCCCAAGCGCCGGGTGCACGCCACCGGCTACTGCCTGGGGGGCACCCTGCTGGCGATTGCCGCCGCGGCCATGGCCCGGGACGGGGACGAGCGCCTGGCCTCCATCACGCTCCTGGCCGCCCAGACCGACTTCACCGAGCCGGGGGAGCTGGCCCTCTTCATCGACGACAGCCAGATCAGCCTGCTCGAGGCCCAGATGGCGGAAAAGGGCTACCTCTCCGCCGGCCAGATGGCGGGCGCCTTCCAGCTGCTGCGCTCCTACGACCTGCTGTGGTCGCGCATGGTGAGCCAGTACCTGCTGGGCGAACGGGGCACCATGAACGACCTGATGGCCTGGAATGCGGACACCACCCGCATGCCGGCCCGCATGCACAGCCAGTACCTGCGCCAGCTGTTCCTCAACGACGACCTCAGCGAAGGCCGCTACCAGGTCGGCGGCCGGCCCGTGTCCCTGGGCGACATCACCATTCCCGTCTTTGCCGTGGGCACGGAAAGCGACCACGTGGCGCCCTGGCGCTCGGTGCACAAGATCCACTACCTGAGCCCGGCCGAAGTCACCTTCGTCCTCACCAGCGGCGGCCACAATGCCGGCATCGTCAGCGAACCCGGCCACCCGCGCCGCCACTACCGCCTCCACACCCGGCCCGCCGGCGAGGTGTACGTGGCCCCTGAGCAATGGCTGGCGGAAACGCCCACCCGGGAAGGCTCCTGGTGGACCGCCTGGCAGGAATGGCTGGCGGCCCGCTCCGCCGCCCCCGCAGCGCCGGCCAAGACCGGCTCCAAGCGTTATCCGCCCCTGGAAGACGCCCCCGGCAGCTACGTCCTGCTGAAGTAGGCAGCCGGCTCCGGGGCTGCGCTCCCGCCGCCCCCGCCGCGCTGCGGGTAATATGCCATCAGGCC
>NZ_JBXAST010000110.1:0-1679 GCF_058809645.1 Azospira sp. MPR-E4
GGGTGACGCGGACCGTCTCGGCGGCGGGCAGGGGCGTGTCGTCAGGCATGGCGGTGTTCCTCGGCGGAGGCGGCAGAAGTGTCAGGGGGTACGGTCTGGGGAACGGCCCGGTCCCATATGAGGCGCGGGTCGAAGGCCATGGTGGCGAGCATGCTCAGCACCACCACGGCGCCGAAGGGCACCACCCCGGGCCCGGGGGAAATGATGGCGAGGGACTGGACCTGGACCAGGGCCACCAGCAGGGTGACCACATAGACGTCGAGCATGGACCAGCGGCCGATCAGTTCCAGCAGCCGGTAGAGCCGGGCCCGCTGCCGGGTGTTGCGGTGGGAGCCGCGATGCACGCTGAGCAGCAGGTAGGTGAGGGAAAAGAGCTTGAGCATGGGCAGCACGATGCTGGCACAGAAGACCACCAGGGCCAGTTCCCAGGAGCCCGTATCCCACAGCACCACCACCCCGCTCATGATGGTGTCGTGCTGGGTGCCGAAGGGGGAGCGGGTCTCCATGATGGGCAGCAGGTTGGCCGGCAGGTAGAGCACGTAGGCGGCCAGCATCAGGGCCCAGGTGCGGGCCAGGCTGTCCGGCTTGCGCAGGTGCAGGGGCGCCTGGCAGCGGGGGCAGTGTTCGTGCTGTTCCAGGGAAGCCAGCTGGCCGCATACCTCGCAGACGGCGAGCCCTTGGCTGGCGGCGGTATGGCGGCGGCTCATGCCGGCTTGGCCCCGTCGTCCGGGCGCGCCTCGTCCCAGGCCTGCCACAGGGTATGGCCGTCGAGCAGGCCGGCCAGGGCGGCCAGCAGCAGCATGAGGCCGCCGAAGCACCAGATGGCCGGCCCCGGCAGCACGTCGGCCAGGTGGGCCAGCTTCACCAGGGAGACCAGGACACCGAGGATGAACACTTCCACCATGGCCCAGGGATGGGCCAGGCGGAAGGCGCGAAAGACCGGGGCGAAGGCCGGCGAGCGGCGGCCCTGCCACAGGGGCAGCACCAGCCACAGCACCGCGCCCAGCTCGATGGCCGGCATCAGCACCGTGGTCAGCAGCACCAGGCCGCCCAGGGCCTCCCGGCCATCCTGCCAGAGGTGCCGGACGGCGCCGATGACGGTGGTTTCGGTGTAGTTGCCCTGGATGTTGAGGCCGACGATGGGGTACAGGTTGGCGGTGAGCAGCAGCACCAGGGCCGCCAGGGTCAGGGCCAGGATTTTCTCCAGCCGGTCCCGGTGGAAGGTGTAGAGGCGGGCTCCGCAGCGGGGGCAGTGGGCCCGGCTGCGGGGCACCGTCAGGGCCACCGGCTGCAGCAGCAGGTCGCACTCGTGGCAGGCGGTGAGGGGGGCGGCGGGCATGGCGGCCTCGCTCGGCGGTGCAGGCATGGGGCGCGTCTCAGTGCAGCAGCACCCAGGCGTTGATGCGCCGGCCGTCGTGCCAGATGTCGGTGATGCGGGTGGTGAGGTCGAAGGCGGCCTGGTCGGTGATGCGCATCTCGACGATGGCGATGGGCTGTTGCGGGTCGCCGTCGCGGACGATGGCGATCTCGCCGACGGGGCCGAAGCGCGCCAGGGCCTGACGCAGTCCGCTTTCGCTGACGTCGGCGGGGAGGCCGGAGAACATGATCTTTTTCATCGGAAGTCCAGGGGCTGGTGGAAGGGTGGTGCTTGTCAGGGGCGCCCGGCGGCGCTCCGGGGC
>NZ_JBXAST010000111.1:0-945 GCF_058809645.1 Azospira sp. MPR-E4
GCCCACGCCGGCGTCCACGATCACCGGCACCTTGGCGTTGTCGATGATGAGGCGCAGGTTCCAGGGATTGAGGATGCCCATGCCGGAGCCGATGAGGGAGGCCAGGGGCATCACCGCGGCACAGCCGATCTCTTCCAGCATCTTGGCCTGGATGGGGTCGTCGGCGCAGTACACCATGACCTGGAAGCCTTCCTTGACCAGCACTTCGGCGGCCTTGAGGGTTTCCGGCATGTTGGGGAACAGGGTGGTGGGATCGCCCAGCACTTCCAGCTTGACCAGGGCGTGGCCGTCCAGCAGCTCCCGGGCCAGGCGTAGGGTGCGCACGGCTTCGTCGGCGGTGTAGCAGCCGGCGGTGTTGGGCAGGATGGTGAACTGGCTGGGGGGCAGGGCATCCAGCAGGTTGGGCTGGTTCGGGTCCTGGCCGATGTTGGTGCGGCGGATGGCCACGGTCACCATTTCGGCGCCGGAGGCATCGATGGCCTGGCGGGTCTCGGCGAAATCCTTGTACTTGCCGGTGCCGACGATAAGGCGGGAGCGGTAGGTCTTGCCAGCGATGGTCAGTTGTTCCATGGGCTCGGTTCCAGGCGGGAAGGGGTTGGGCGAAGGAGGACGGCGGGCAGCGCCGGCGGCGCGGCGGGCTTAGCCGCCACCGACGGCGACGACGATCTCGATGCGGTCGCCGCCGGCCAGGGCGGTGTCGCCGTGCTGGCTGCGGGGCACGATGTCGCCGTTGCGCTCCACGGCGATGCGCTTGCCGGCCAGGCCCAGTTCCGCCACCAGGGCGGCCACGGTGAAGGCGGCGTCGCGATCGGGAAATTGGCGGGTTTCGCCGTTGATGTGCAGTTCCATAAGGGGGCGGATTTTACCATGGCCGGCGGCCGCCTCCGGCACCGCTATAATCGGTCCTGCCACCCCATTTGCCCGGACCTGCCCGCCATGAAAGCC
>NZ_JBXAST010000112.1:0-679 GCF_058809645.1 Azospira sp. MPR-E4
CTGGGAAGAAGCCCTGGCCGCCCGCTTCGCCCAGGCCCTGGCCGGCAGCGACGGCGAACCCTTCCCCCACCACCCGCCGGCGGATGCCCTGGCCCGGACCTGCACGCCGGACCCGACCCTACCGCCGGCGCCGGTGCAGCGCGCCGCCCTGCTGGTGGGCAGCGCCCGGCCCAAGGGCGAAAGCACCTCCGAATCCCTGGCCCGCAGCCTGGCGGAAAACCTGGAACGGCAGGGCGTCGCCGCCACCCTGGTGCACGTCATCGACTTCATCAAGCCCGGCCGCCGCGCCGACGCCGCCCTGGCCGCCCTGGGCGAGGCCGAGCTGCTGGTGGTGTCCGCCCCCCTCTACGTGGACGGCCTGCCGGGCCTAGTCCTCAAGGCCCTGGAACAGATCGCCGCCCAGCCCGGCCGCCTGCAGCGGATCGCCGGCCTGCTCAACAGCGGCTACCCGGAAGCGGCCCACAACCGCTCCGCCATGGCCCAGCTGCGCCGCTTCGCCCACAACGCCGGACTCGGCTGGGCCGGCGGCCTGGCCATGGGCGCCGGCGAAGTGCTGCACGGCAAACCCCTGGCCAGCATGGGCTTCATGTTCCGCAAGCAGATCGCCGCCCTCCGCCAAGCCGCCCCGGCCCTGGCCGCCGGCCGCGGCATCCCCTCCGAAGCCAGCGCCGCCATGGCC